>SLCJ01000101.1 GCA_007125835.1 Verrucomicrobiales bacterium
GAAATGACAATGATCCCTTTGCCGCCGCTTCCCCGCGAGGGTTTAACCACAAAATCGGCGCATTCCCCAAGGCGGTCGTGAATCGAGCGGATGGCACCCGTTTCGCGCACCAACGCATAAGTCTCCGGCACCGTGATCCCCGCCGCCGACGCCAGCTCCTTGGTGGTAATTTTATCATCCACACGCTGATACAAACGCCGTGGATTGTTAGGCAGCATAAAGCGGCCGTTGCGCTGGTTGAGACCAAGCACGCCGAGTTCCCTCAGACGCCCGGGCGAAATGAACCAGCTTCCCGCCATCACGCACCCCCTCCCCCGGTCGCCACCCGGAAATGCCGGAACCGCACCAGCTCAAGCAAACGGTAGCCGGTATAGCGGCCCAGCAAAATGATCGCCGCCAAAACCAAGAGCAGCAGCTCCGGAAAATAAAAACACCAGTGCTGGATCAGCGGACTGAGCATCGTCATATAGGCGACAATCGCCACCGCCGTGCTGCCCACAATCTGCTTGAGCGCGGAACCCGCCCCCTCCTCCTCCCAAAGCAGCGACATCCTCTCAATCGTCCAGGCCAGAATGATCATCGGAAACAACGTAATCCCCATGCCTCCAATAAATCCAAGCCGGTAACTCGCCACACTGGTGATCACCATCAGCAGGGTCACAATCACCACACAGGCCGCCACCCGGGGCACCACAAGCAGGTTCAGCCTCGAAAGCAGGAAGCGGAAATACAGCCCGACCGTGAGCACCAGACCAAACAACAAAAGTGCCGCCGCCAGACTCCGCATCTGCAAAAAACTCAATGCCAGAAGCACCGGCATAAATGTGCCCAAAGTCGATACGCCGATCACATTGCGCATCACCACCACGACCAGCGCCCCAATGGGCACCATGACAATGAACCGGAACACCGCACGCTCTGTCACGGGAAGCGATTGCACCGTGGTGAGCAAAAGCGGAGTGCGGTCGCCCTCCGAGGGGTCGCGCACCGCCGCCAACTCGCGGGCCGAAGCAAAGACCACACCCGAGTTCACCCCGCCCTCAACATCGAGCAAAGGTCTTCCCCCGCGATTCCATACAAAGATCCCGGAAGGAAGCTCCTCCTCGGGGCTGTCCGGCAGCTTCAGCACCCAGGCATCACGATCCCACACCTCCAACAAGGTTACCGCCTCCTGTGGCAGACGCGACTCATCCAACCAAACACCGTGTGCCACACGGGCCGCCACACCAACAAGGTGACATAGCTCGATGGCCAGGGCTGTGCGCGCAGCCGTCCCCCTCAGTCGCTCGTGGCGGCGCAGCAGCAAGGCCACCTCGGGCTCAGGCGGCAGCGCATTGACCCGTCTCATGATCTGAATCAGAAACGAGGGAACGTCGGCACTGGCCTCATATGCTGCCTCAACCAATGCCTGGGCGGCCACTGCCTCCAAGTCCTCGAAAATCGGCTCCGCCGGACGCCGCGGCACATCACTGGTGAAAATCCGCCCGCCCCGGCCACGCCTCTCCTCGTCCACTTCAACCCGATAATACACCACCTGAGGCCCCGACTTGCTGCGCGCCGTCCAAATGCCGCGCCGGTTCTCGCCCCGCTCGTTGCGTGTGGTGTGAAACCCATACTGCAGCGCCGCCGCACTCTCGCCAAAGCCCACCCCCTCCTCGCCGGAATCGGGCAGCGCCAGCGAAACCCGCACCGGATGCCCCGTGGCAAAAAAAGAGACCCGCGCCTCGACCACCCAACGCACGGCAGCCTCCCCCGGCAGAAACGGCAGTCCGAACTGGGTCACCTTATAGACCGTGCCGCCAACACCGGCCACCACAAGCAGGGCCAGAAGCCCGTAAAACTGAATCAGCCATCTCATCGCACGATCGGAAAGGCCCCCGCAGGGAACCTATTCACCCGCCTCGTCATCCTCCGGCTCCTGCTCGTCCTGCACAGGCTCCTCCGGCTCCGCCGCTTCGTCCAGGCCCGCCGCTTCGCCTTCGTCATCCTCCACCTCATCCTCCTCGCCAGGGTCATCCTCGGGTGCCACAGCCGCAGCCCCCGACGACGAAACAACAAACGTGCGCCCGGAATCCACCGGCCCCAGATCACGCAGGGCGTTGCGCCCGATCAATACCGGGTAAATCATGTTGGGCCTGCTGTTGAGCGTGAACTCGCGCATCAGGCGTCGCTCGCCCACCACCAGAGCCAGCTTCACCACATAGCGCGATTCGCTCTCGCCACCCGGGCGCTTGATCCGCGCCACCCGTTCCAACGGAGCCTCACGCATGTGCCGCTGCTCCTCCGCATCCACCATGTGAAAACGCACCCACCTCACTCCATCGCGCTCGAAAAGCGACACATCCTCCGCGTGGACCGACGACGTGCGCGCACCCGTGTCCAATTTCGCCTTCACCCTGACGCCCGGCTCGCACAGCTCCACCCACTCGACCCACCCGTGAATCACCGTCGGCCGTTCACCCAGCCGCGTGGCCGAGCGCACCTCCGGCTCGGACGACACCGCCGCCACTTCGCCCACCGCCGGGGGAACACCAGCCGCTACGAAAAGGCAGACCGCACCAAACCAAAGCGAGGCGCGCCGGGAAAGTATTGTAGGACGTTGGACAATCACCCGCAAATGTTTGCTATTCAGACACATTGTGCAACGTCTTTTCCTGGCCACAAGCAGCAGTTGACCCCCGCCCGAAATGGTGCCATGTCCCGCGATGCAGGACCCCGACTACGTGCGCCGCGCATTTTCCTCCATCGCCGACCGCTACGTGGTGACCAATCACGTGCTCAGCCTCGGTGTGGACATCTGGTGGCGCAGGCTCACCGCTCGCCGCGTGGCCGCCCTGCAGCCCCGCCGCGTACTCGACCTCGCCACCGGCTCCGGCGATCTCGCCGCCGCCATCCGCAAACGCCTGCCCGAGGCCGAAATCGTCGCCGCCGACTTCTGCCTGCCCATGCTCGCCCACGCCCGCAAACGCGGACTGCAAAGCCTCATCGTCGCCGACGCCATGGCCCTGCCTTTCGAAGACGCCTCCTTCGACGCCGTCACCGTCGCCTACGGACTGCGCAACATGGCCTCCTGGCCCGAAGCCGCCGCCGAAATGGCCCGCGTCCTCCGCCCCGGCGGCCACCTCCTGGTCCTCGACTTCTCCCTGCCCGCCGGCTGGCTGCGCGCCCCCTACCGCTTCTACCTCCACCGCCTGCTGCCCACAGTGGCCGGGTGGATCACCCGCCGCCGCGAAGCCTACGAATACCTCGGCGGCAGCATCGAACGCTTTCCCTCCGGCCAGGCCATGGAATCCCTCCTCACGACGGCCGGATTCACCCAAACCTCCACCACCCCCTTGATGGCGGGTGTATCTTCCCTCTATGTGGCGACAAGGTAAACCTCAACCAACATTCAAACCCCGCACATGGGCCATCGCCGGCGTCGGCGCTGTCGGCGGATTCTACGGCTCGCGTCTGCTCAAGGGCGGTGCCGATGTCGGCTTCCTCGCCGGGCGCTTCGCCCCCAAATGGCAAAGCGAAGGCATCCAGGTCCACAGCCCCGATGGCGACTACAAAATCCCGGGCCACCGCGTCTACACCAGCCCCTGGCACTTCGGCCCCGTCGATGTCCTCATCCTCGCCGCCAAAACCACCGCCTCCCGACAAGTCTGCGAAGCCATGGGACCGCTCGCCTGCGACAAAACACGTCTCGTCACCCTCCAGAACGGCATGGGCAATGCCGAATTCCTCAACAGCTTCATCGGTGGACTGCCCGTGCTCGCCGGCCTCTGCTTCGTCTGCGCCCACCGCGACGACGAAGGCGTCATCCACCACCACAGCCACGGAAAAGTCGTCATCGGCCAATACGGCGGCCCACCCGGCGAAAATGCCAAGTGGATCGCCCAAGCGCTCAAAGCCGGCGGCGTCGATGTCGAAATCGCCGACGACCTCGATTCCGCCCTCTGGCGCAAACTCCTCTGGAACATCCCCTTCAACGGCCTCGCCATCACCCTCGGCGGCAAAAACTGCGCCGAAATCCTCTCCTCACCCGAAGGCGAGAAAAAAGTCCGCACACTTATGGACGAAGTCATGGCCGCCGCCGAAGCCTCCGGCCACCCCCTGCCAAACGACCTCCCCGACAAACTCATCCACACCACCCGCAAGATGGGCCCCTACAAACCCTCCACCCTCCTCGATTTCCTCCACGGACGCGAACTCGAAATCGAGGCCATCTGGCGCGAACCCACCCGCCGCGCCGCCGCCGCCGGCGCTCCCATGCCCGCCACCCAACGCCTCACCGCCGAACTCGAAAAAGCCGCCGCCGGGCAGTGATTTGCTCCCAATCCTGACCTAAAATAGCCGACACAGAATGTCTTCCCTTAGGGTAAGTCAACCTCCATCCAGGTCAGGATCCCGGAGGCAGAGGTGTATGGGCGATCAGACCCGGGCTCCTGACTTGGGGACACAATTTTCTGCCCAACAAACAACCCAATGCATTTTCCGCTGGACGGAGGGCCGAATCCCTGCTAGAAAATCGCTACTGCCACTTCCTGCTGGTTCCTACCCCTGTCGAAGCCATGAACATTTCCCTTTCGGCATGCCTTTCCGCTGCCGCCTTTTGTGGTGCGTTTTTCGCCGCTGCCGCCGCCACCACCGCCGCTGAGAGCGAGCCGCCGGAAGTACCCACCGCTGCCGAGGCCGAGGCGATCATTGAAGCTGAAATGGCAGTCCGTGCCGCACGCGAGCAGCAACGCCGGACCGCACTTCTAGCCACGCCCGCACTTGAAGAATGGGAATCCCTGCGGGCGGACGGCACCCGCACCCTTTTCCGCCGTGTAACCACCCCACCCCCACAACCTGCCAGCGCTCCGACGCCATCCGCCACCGCTTCCGAGCCGTCCAACTTCTCCCCACCCGAGACTCGCCATCGCACCATCACATTGGCTGCCACCGTCTTCGACCGCAGCCACAGTGAATTGCACTGGCGAGATCCGGAAGGCCGCTCCTGGCGGGTCTGGAGCAATGTCGATTTCAACCTGCTGGCCCATGTCACTGCCTTTGGCGACGATGCGGTGGCCTGGACGCCCTTTGTTTTTGTCTCGAACAGTTCCAGCAGCGAGCAGCAGGCCATGATCCAGCTTGCCGCCGAACTCGGCGAAACCTACAACCCGCCCACCGGCCCCGATCCCGCCCTTTTCACCTCCGACGACCCCGAGTACATCGTGTTTGCCGAAAGCGAATCCGAGGTGCCGGAAATTCTGTTTGAAAAGCTCGATGCCCTGCTTGCCTACTTTAGTGAAAATCAAGAACGCCTCGCCGCCGAACACGAACGCCGCAGCCGCCTCAACGAAGCCCGCCGCCAGTGGCAGGAGCAGAATCCACCAGCGAAAAGGGACACGGTAATCAATTTCTGGAGCAACCCCTGAGCGCCCCCCCTGGCAGCCCTCTCGTCGGCAACCCGATCCCATCCGGCCATGAAAACACCTCCCGCACTTTTTGTCGCTTCCGCCCTGCTGTGCGCCGCACCACTGAGCGCCTCGCCCCCCACCGCCGACTCCCCGAATTCGGGATTCCGCATCGCCCCCCACCCCGACCCCTCCTCCTACCTTCTCTCCTGGTGGGGCGCGTCAGACACCTTCTACTTCCTCCAGCAATCTACGGATCTGGTCAACTGGTCGCTGGCCCCCATGTTTCGCACCGGCAGCGGTGCGCCACTGGATCAGGGCCTCTCCACCGACCAGCCCCGAATGTTCTTCCGCCTCAAACACACCGACGATCCCGAATCGGAAATCATGCAGAGCGACCTCGATGGAGACGGACTCACCGTCTACCAGGAATACCTTCTCGGGTCCGATCCCTTCAACCCCGACACCTCGGGCAACGGCATCTTCGACGGCATTGCCCTGAAACTTGGCATGACCCTCACTCCGCCGCCTGCACCCCTTCCCGATCCCAACGACACCACACCACCCGCCATCCTGCTCCATACCCCCACCTCCGCTACCCTGCTCCCTTAATTTCCCTCGCCACCGCGCCACCTCAATTCACCGAAATGCGCACACTCTCCCTCCGGTGGCTCCCGATCTGGGCCGCCCTTTGCCTCCTCGCCACACCCGCCGTCTCTGCGGATCCCGCAATCCTTCCGCTCACCACTACGCTGGCTGAGCAGCCCGGCACCGCCGAACTGGCCGCCTTCCGAGTTCTTCCCGCCGCCCTCTGGCCTGTGGGCGGCACCCCCTCCACTGCCGAAAACGCGGATTTTGAATCCCTGCTGCGCGATTTTGCCGCTCTACCGCCCTTTGCAGGAGACATCCTGCCCCTGCTCGACGACGCCGAAACCTACCTCGCCACCCACCCTCAATCCCCCTGGAACCCGGCCCTGCGCCTCAACCTCGGCCTGATCTACTACCGCGAAGGATTTTTCACCCGCGCACTCGACCACCTCGACGCCTGCCGCGCCTGCCTCGATGCCGCCACCCACCCGCGCGCTCGCGCCCTGGCCGACCACGCCCTGGGCCACTACCTCCAGCTCAACTCCAAACTCGGACGCTTCGAAGACATGGAGCCAGTCTTCGAGCAAATCGAGGAACGAAGCCTCTGCGGCAGCGCCACCGAGCTGGTCGCCGGTGCACGCGTCGGCCTGCACACCATGCACGCCGAGCCCTCCATCGCCTTCCTCTGCGGGCCCATGGCCTTGCGCCGCCTTTATCCGCTTTTCGACCCCGCCACCCCTCACCAGCACATCCTCCTTGCCGCCGAATCCACTCAGCAAGGCACCTCACTTTGGCAGAACCTCCAATGGGCCTCCGAAGCGCAGATCCCCCTGCGCGCCGCCCATCGAGAGCCAGGCTCCACCCTCCCGCTGCCCGCCCTCGTCCACTGGAAATCCGGCCACTTTGCCGCCATCACCGCCTACGAAAACGGCCGCTACCACGTCCAAGACGCCACCTTTCACGACGCCATGTGGATCACCCCCACCGCGTTGGACGACGAAGCCAGCGGCTACTTCCTCATCCCCGAATCCGTCGATCCCCTGCCCACCGGCTGGAGCGCCGTCTCCCAAGCCCAAGCCGAAACCATCTGGGGGCGCGGCTACGTCTTTGGATACGACGAAGACGCCACTGGCCCCTGCGACCACAGCACCGGCTGCGGCGGCGACGGACGCGGCATGGCCGTCTGGAATGTCCACCTCATGGCCGTCTCGCTCAACCTCATCGACACGCCCGTGGCCTATGCCCCGCCCGTCGGCCCCGCCATTGCCTTCACCGCCCGCTACAACCAGCGCGATGTCCACCAGCCCGACACCTTCGCCCACCCCCACCTCGGCCCGAAATGGACCTTCGATTGGTTCACCTGCCTCATCGACACGCCCACCCAGCCCGACGCTCAAGTCAAACACTACCTCCCTGGCGGCGGCGTCCAGCGCCACAGCGGCTTCACCGCCACCTCCCCTCACGGCGAAACCGGCACCTTCGCGCGCCAGCACCAGTCCCACGCCCTGCTCGAACGCCTCTCCCCGGACAGCTACCGCCTCACCCACCCTGACGGCAGCATCGATCTCTTCGAGCAAACCGACGGCGTCACCACCGATAAACGCCGCGTCTTCCGCACCAGCCACATCGACCCCCACGGCAACACCCTCACCTTCCACTACGACGGCCTCAAGCTCACCGGCCTCACCGACGCCCTCGGCCAAACCACCACCCTCCACTACGACCACCCCTCCGACGCGCTCAAAATCACCAAAGTCACCGACCCCTTCGGCCGCAAGGCCCAGTTCGACTACGACACCAACGGACGCCTCCGCACCATCACCGACCCCGAAGACATCGAATCCACCTTCACCTACGCCGAGTCCGGACCAAACGCCTCCTTCATCACAACCCTCACCACACCCTACGGCGAAACCCAATTCGATTTCGGCGAGGA
>SLCJ01000032.1 GCA_007125835.1 Verrucomicrobiales bacterium
ACCAGCTCACCACATCCACTCCGGCAAAGGCCGCTCCGCCCTTGACCAGCGCCAGGAACTTGCGCCGCTCGCGAGCGAAAAACACCACCCGCCGGTCCACCACCCGTGAACACACGTGATATAATCCCGCCCGCCCGGGTTCGGCCAATGCTCGCGGAACTCTCATGACGCCAGCATCTCACACCCATTCCACCAAAGCAACCAAAATCAGAAGGGTCAGGTAAAAAAAGCGAGTAAGAAAGATGAGTCGGGCAAATATTGGGGAAACAAAAGCTTGCTAAAGTCGGGAATGAGACGTAGTCTCATGAGATGAAATGGAATGAGCGAACGAGCAGGGGTGGAGTCGTGCGTGCACTTTGTCTGGCTTTGTGGGCTGGGGTGTCGGCGTTTGGCTTGGTGCAGTGTGGGCCTGGGCACGAGGGTAGTTTATCCGTGCCGAAGCTGGTGGTGGCCTTGAAGCCGGATAAGAATCCTGAGCAGATGATGGAGGAGCAGCGGAAGTTGGAAGGATTTCTTTCGGATGCTCTGGGAGAGCCGGTGGAGGTGATTATTCCTCTGTCCGATGCGGTGATCGAGGAGGGTTTGTTGAACGGGACGGTGGACCTTGCTTACATCAGCGGTGGGACGATGCTGCGGATTTGGCAAGAGGGGATTGCCAATATTCTGTTGGCGGGGGAGATTGAGGGGCGCACGGATTATGACAGCTATTGGGTCAGTCTGAGCGACAGCCCGTATGAGGGGGTGGAGTCGTTGCGCGGCCAGCCGGTGGCTTTTGCCTCGGTGTCGAGCACGTCCGGGTATCTGGTGCCGCATTGGGATTTGGTGAAGCGTGGGTTGCTGGAAAAGGGTGCGGACCCGGAGGACTTTTTCGGTGTGGGCAATGTGTTTTTCGGTTCGGGGTATGTATCTGCGGTGGAGAGGGTGTTGGAAGGGGAGGCCGAGGCGGCGGCGGTCAGTTACTATGTGCTGGATCGGGGCAAGCATCTATCGGAAGAGCAGCGGCAGCGGCTGCGGGCGGTGGCGGTGCAGGGGCCGGTGCCGACGCATGCCCTTGCGGTGCGTGCGAGCCTTCCCGAGGAGGATCAGGCGGCTCTCAGGGCGGCCTTGCTGCGTTTGAATGAAGAGGGAAACGAGGCGCTGCGTGATCGAGTGTTCACTTCGAAACTGGTGGAGGTGGATCCGGCGGCGCATTTGGCGCCGCTTCGCGAGGCCTTTGAGTTTACCGGTCGTCAATGAGTGTTGAGAGCCAGACAATGTCGTCGGCTGTTTCCCTGTCTGCGGCGAGAGCGTCTGACGGTTGCCTTGGGTCGGGCGACCGTTGTGGGCTGCGCATCGCGTGCCGGGGTCTGGGATTTCGGCGGGGTGAGCGGTGGCTGTTTCGCGGCATGGATTGGGTAGTGCCGCAGGGTAGGTTTGTGGCGGTGGTTGGTCCGTCGGGAGTAGGGAAATCGACCTTTTTGCGTGTGCTGGCCGGGATCGAGAAACCGGCGGAGGGCCGAGTCGAGTATGGTTGCCCCGGAATGGCCACCTGTGGGCCGCGTCAGATCCAGCCGCGCATCGGCATGGTGTTCCAGAATTTGCGCTTGGTGGTTAACGACACACTGGTGCGTAATGTGATGTGTGGTCGGTTGGGTCGGTATTCGACCTGGCGCACTGCTTTCGGCTTCCCGCGATCGGACCGTCGCGAAGCGTTGGAAATCCTGCGTCGGGTGGGCTTGGGTCCGCGTGCCCATGCCTGGGTGGCGGAAACGTCCGGGGGTGAGCAGCAGCGGGCGGCGTTGGCGCGGGCTCTGTTTCAGGAGCCCGGGGCGTTGCTGGCCGACGAGCCGATTTCCCAGCTTGATCCAGCTTCTGCGCACATGGCGTTATCGTTGATCAAGGATGAGGCGCATCGGCGCGGCATCACCGTGTTGTGTGTGTTGCACGATGGGGCGATGGTGGCCAAGTATGCGGACTATGTGCTGCATTTGGAGCCCGGAGGAGAGGGGGCGTGGCGTGTTCGTGAAATGAAGCAGGCACAGGAGGGGACGATTTCCACCCCGCTGCTGGAGGGGGCGGCCGTGCGGGCATGAAGGAGGAGTCGGGTCCGCCGGCGATGCCGGACCAGCCGGAGCCGCCCTGGCATAGCCGGATCAATGTGATGAGCGTGACCTTGGTGGCGTTTCTCGCTGCGGTGGCCTTTTCATTGCCTGGCATCCACGGTTCGGGGCGCGACATAGACTACCTGGGCAACCTCTTGCGATTTCTCAGCCGGTTTTTCCCTCCGGACCTGTCGGTGTTGCCGATGACGCTGTCCAACCTCCTCGAAACCGTGCGTATTGCGGTGGTGGCGACGGCCGCAGCGATTCTCATCTCGATACCGCTGGCTGTGGCCGGGGCGCGCAACATTTCTCCCTTCTGGTTGGTGGTGACGACCCGCATGCTGCTCAATGGTGTGCGTACGGTGCCGAGTTTGATCTGGGCCTTGTTTGCGGTGGCGATCGTGGGTGCGAATCCAATGGCCGGCGTGATCGCGCTCACCTTTTACAGCATTGCCTATCTTGGGAAATTTTTTGCGGACGCGTTTGAGTCGCTTGACTCGGAGGTGGCGCAGGGGATGCGAGCGATTGGTGCGGGGGCACTGCAGGCGGTGCAGTTTGGTTTCTGGCCCACGGCCAAGCCGTTGGTGTGGTCGCATTCGCTGTGGATGTTGGAGTATAATATCCGCAGTGCGGCGATTATTGGCATCGTGGGGGCTGGAGGGATCGGAGTGCAGCTTTACGGCTATGCTGACAGCCGTTCCTGGGACAAGTTCGCTACCGTGTTGATCTGCATCCTGGTGGTGGTCACCGTGCTTGATTTCACTGGCGAGGCCATCCGCCGCCGCATCACCCGCAAGGTAACCAAACCCATCGCCGCCGAATGAACACCAAATCGGAACAGATGCCATCTCGCTGGGAGGGGGTTGAGCGGAGCGCCACAGCCCGCGCTGTTGCCGCGGTCGTGTCGGACGTGGTTGCGGTGGTGTGGGATTTTGATGGTGTGTTGGTGGACACTGAGTGGGCGGTTTACCAAGCGTGGCAGGAGGTGTGCACGGCGCATGGAGGCGAGCTTCCGCTGGATGAGTATGTGCGATGTGTTGGCAGCGATCACGGCACTTGGGATCCGAAGGCTTACCTCGAAAAGCAGATCGGCCGCAGGCTTGACTGGCCGCCCATTCTGGAGGCAAAGAACCAGCGCACGCGTGATTTGCTGGAGGGGTCGGGCCCGATGCCTGGGGTGGAGCGCTGGCTGGGCAAGCTTCGTGGGACCGAAGTGCCGCAGGCGGTGGCGTCGAGTTCGACACGCGAGTGGGTTGGCGGCTGGCTTGAGCGTCTCGGGCTTGTTGAGTATTTCAATTCGCTTCACTGCCGGGGGGAGGCACCCCGTCTCAAGCCGGCTCCTGATCTTTTCCTTGCGGCGGCTGGATCCCTTGGGGTGCCGCCCCGGCATATCCTTGCGATTGAGGATTCGCGGAATGGTGTGGCGGCGGCGAAAGAAGCGGGCATGCACGTGCTGGCGGTTCCGAATCAGATCACGGGCGTGCAGGACTTGTCGGAAGCAGACCTGCATGTCGAATCGCTGGACAGCCCCGAAGCACTGCAGCTCCTCGGCGCGATCGTAAAACTACGGCTTTCCTAGCCCGGGAAAATTTGCTTGTATCGCACGCGCGGTGCTTGCGCGGCGTGTGGAAAGGGGGTATCGATGCCGACACCGGGAGATCAATTGCACTCCGGCCGGCTAACCATGGAACCCGTAATTTTCAACAACAATGTGCTGCGTGACGGCCACCAGAGTCTGGCGGCCACACGCATGACCACTGAACAGATGTTGCCCGTGTGCGAGGACCTCGACGCGATTGGGTTCGGGGCTCTGGAAACATGGGGCGGGGCGACAATTGATGCCGGGTTGCGTTTTCTTCATGAGTTTCCGTTCGACAGGCTGGACGCGTTGAAGAAAGCCTGTCCCAAAACGCCGCACATGATGCTTCTGCGGGGGCAAAACATCGTGCAATACTCCCATTTTGCCGACGAGGTGGTGGAGGCATTCGTCGCCACCTCGGCCCGCCACGGCATGGACATTTTCCGGATTTTTGACGCATTAAACGACACCCGCAACATGCGCTGCGCGATCGAAGCGGCGAAGAAAGCCGGGGCGCAGGCGCATGGGACGATTTGCTATACCAAAAGCCCGGTGCACACGATGGTCAAATTCGTGGAGATGGGCATCGAACTGGAGAAAATGGGATGCGACGCCATAGTGATCAAGGACATGGCGGGTCTGATTCCGCCCTACCGCGCGCACGAGATTGTCGAGGGACTGAAGCGGCGGGTGAACATTCCGGTGTGGGTGCACACGCATGAAACCGCAGGCTTAGGGGCGGCGACCTACCTTTCCGCCATCGAGGCCGGAGCCGACGCGATCGACCTCGGCGTGGTGCCCTTTGCCAATGGCACCGGGCAGCCCGACACCATGCGCATGCTTGCCCTGCTCGAAGGCCACCCGCGCTGCCCTTCGTTTTCCGACGAGTGCCGCGAACGTCTGGGGCGCATCCGCGAGCGCCTGGAAGGCGTCTATGAGGAATTGAAATCGTTCACCAGCATTCGCAACGAGGTGGTGGATTCGGATGCGCTGGCCTATCAAGTGCCCGGGGGCATGCTTTCCAATTTCCGCACCCAGCTTGCGGAGCAAAAGATGGATGACAAATTCGAGGATGTCTTCCGTGAAATCCCGGTGGTGCGCGAAGCGCTGGGTTGGATTCCGCTGGTTACGCCGACATCGCAGATTGTCGGCGTCCAGGCGATGCTGAATGTGAAGTTCGGGCGGTGGAAAAATTTCTCACCGCAGGCCATCGATATCGCGTTGGGTTACTATGGACGCACGCCTGCGCCGGTGGACCCGGAGTTCCAGAAGCTCGCCGCAAAAATCAGTGGCAAGGATCCCATCACCTGTCGTCCGGCGGACGACCCCGGCACGAAAAGGGCCACGATGGCCCAGCTTCGCGAGAAGTTGCGGGAAGCCGGGCTGCCCGACGACGACGAGCATTGCGTGATCCACGCCATGTTCCCCGAACAACTGGCCAAATACTACGCCATGAAAAACAAGCCAGCCGAGAACACGACCGTCCCGAACGTGGCAGCACCTGCGGCCGCCACCGCACAGACCGCATCCGCACCGGCCCCGGCCGCAGCCAAGGCAGGACAATCACATGCCGCACCTTGGCCTGGAGTCGCCGATGCCCGCGCTGCCGCCGTCGACCGCAAAGTAGCCTACCGAATCTCGATTGAAGGGCGTGCTGTGGATGCTGTGGTGGAGGAATTGTGATGCCCCGGATCCCGACACGGATATTGCTTCTTCTGGCCTTGTCCTTTGGTGCCGGGGCCTGCCAGCTGGTGCGTCAGAGCCCGCCGGTGGTCGAGGAAGCGGCCGATGCCGGAGAGGAAGCGGAGGCACCGCAGGAACCTGATGTTTCCGCGCCGTCCGAAGGGATCCGGCTGTGGGCTCCCGAGCCCGGCTTGCATCAAGAACCCCGCCGCGCACCCCGCAGCTCCAGCCCTCACGATCCACTCCAGGATGTGGGGCTCCACCCCGGGCAGCCTGACTTGTAAACCGCAATGAAAATGTGGATTCAGGCAGTTGCACTCTGTGCCTGGCTTTTGGCCAGCTATTCGGCTGCCGCCACGGGGGCGTTTTTCTCTCCCGGCGAGTGGTATGCCTCTCTGAACAAACCGTCGTGGAATCCGCCGGGCTGGGTGTTTGGCCCGGTATGGACGGCGCTCTACACCATGATGGCGGTGGCGGCTTGGCTGGTATGGAGGCGGGGCGGGTTTGCCGCGCAGCGCCGTCCGCTGGCGTGGTTCCTCGTTCAACTCGGCTTGAACGCGGCATGGACGCCGGTGTTCTTCGGTCTGCAACGCCCCGACCTGGCGCTGGTCGTGATCGTCCTGCTCTGGTTGGCCATAGTCGGCACGATCCGCGCATTCCGGCCCGTCAGTCGACCGGCGGCCTGGCTGCTCGCGCCTTATCTCGCGTGGGTATCGTTCGCCACCGTGCTCAACGCAACACTCTGGCAGATGAATTCCTGAGGAATTTGCCCAGCATAGGTGTGATGTGAGTAGGAGACATGGCTCCCGTTTTGGGATGGCGGAAATTTTGGGACTGAGGCGCCTCGGAGACCCTAACTTGATTCTGTTTTACACCGGAATTCAGGCTCCGGCGACATAATTCCTGCAAAGGCAGCCCGGAAGGGCACACCGCTGCGACTGGAATTTAGTTCTGTTCTTCCCCTTGTTTTTCCGCCTCTTGGTCCTCGTCCTCGTCTCCGGCCTGTTCGTCGTCCTCGTCGTGGGTGGGCAGTGGGGGGATGGCGATGGGTTCGGTGGTGACGGATACGCGTTCGCGGGGAGCTGGGGCGGGGGTGGCGGCATCGGTCTGGGGGGTCGTTTCGGCAGGGTCGGGGATTAGTGGCGGCAGGTCGCCATCGACGTCTTCCGGGGGGGCGGCTTCGATCAGGTCTTCTCGTGTTTTCCAGATGGAATTGAATGTCCAGGTGTCGAGTTTGAAAATGTGGCGGGCGAGGTCTTGCTCGCGGGCGAGGCGTTTTTCCCATTCCTCGCGGGCGCGGGCTACTTCGCTTTGGTGCTCGGCGAGGATTTCATCGGCGGTGGGGCTTTCGCCATTCTCGTCGCCGTCTTCGTCGTTTGCTGGCAATTCCGGGGGCTCGGGTTCAACGAACTCGCCCGTGACCGACACCTGTACGGCATGGTATGAGGGATTGCCTCCGGCTTCCGGGGTTAGGGTCATTTCATAGACCAGGCCGTCGAAGGTTTCGAAGGTCAGCACGCGGGCGGCGGCGGGGTCGAAGCCTTTGAGGGCGTTGTCGTCGACGAGAAGATCGGCGGGGCGGGCCATGACCAGGAAATTCGACCAGCCGGAGGCGGCGCCGGTTGAGAGTGTGGCGGGTTCGCCCTCCAGTGTGAAATCGTCATCGGCGGTGGCGCGCGAGGCGGCCCAGGGCGTAAACGTGTCCGTTTCGGCATCGGCTTCCGGAGCTGGACCGAGGGCGAGGCGGCGGGGAGGGCCGGGGGCGAAGAAACTTTTGTCAATCCAGTCCGCCGGGTCGGCGGAGGCACTGGGCACCGATTCGGCCACGAGAACCACGTGGGTGTCGTTGCCGATGATGCGGACGAACTGGCCTTGGCCTGCACCGCCAAACGGGCCTACTGCTTGGGTGTCGCGGGGTGACGTGCCGAGAATGATTTCCATCAGGGGTTCGCCCTCGGAATCGAGAAGACCGACCACGGTGCCGAATGGCGAATCGCTTTCACTTTCTTCCATGCCCAGGATGTCGGCTTCTTCCTCTTCTTCGGCGGCGACTTCGGCGAGTTGTTCCGCGGTGGCCTCGCGGGGGTCGGACAGACGGAGGCGGTCGTGCTGGGAAGGCCCGGCACGCATTACCTGACCGGCGCGCAGGGCGAAGAGTTCCCGGATCAGGCCGGTGAGCTGATTGTCGCCCGCCTTGTAGCCGGCGCGCTCGGCCACGGTCCATTGGCCGGATTCGTCACGCGAAATGGTCACTGAATCGGAGCCTTCTTGAATGAATACACCGGCGACATCGTCGAGGGATACATCTCTGAGCAGGAGCGCTCCGGATTCGATTGCGGCTTCGGCTTTGGAGTCAGACCCGGAGCGGGTGGAGAAATAGGCCAGACCAGCCGCCGCGACAAACAGCATGGCGAGGATGAACAGCGATTTCGGGTTCATAGTGGGTAAGGGAGGACGGGTTGTGTGAAAAAGGAAAGGGGAAGGTGTGATCAGCGGGCGCGCGTGCGGGCGCGGCGGTAGAGGGCGAAGGCAATGCCGAAAAACGCCACGGCTCC
>SLCJ01000333.1 GCA_007125835.1 Verrucomicrobiales bacterium
AGGATAACCCTGCGACGGGCGGCGGCAACGCAAAATGTCCCGCGGGAAAAGATTCCGAGCGCCGGGCGTGGCGCTTGCATTTCGGGGTTGTGAATGTATGGTTTCGGCCCGCTCGCGCCTTTGGTTCCTGGATATCCCTTCCGTCCGGAACCGGCCATCCCGGCGCGTTTTCAAATGCTATGCCAAACTACGACTATCAATGCACCCGTTGTGGAAAGACTTTCGAGGTTTTCCAGTCGATGAAGGATCCTCGCCTTGAGGTGTGTCCGGACAATGTGTGCGGAGACAAAGGTCCGGTGAAGCGTCTGCTTGGCACAGGGGCCGGATTTATCTTCAAGGGATCGGGCTTTTATGCCACCGATTACCGGAGCGCCTCCTACCGCGAGGGAGCGAAGAAGGAGAGCGGGGCGGACAAACCCGCCGCCGCCAAGGAGGGTAAGGCTTCATCCACCTGTTGTAGCGGGGGGGCGTGTCAGACCAAGGCAAGCTCGGGAGGAGCCGCCTGATCCGCTCATGAATGGGCGGACCGGGGAAGAGCGGGGGCAGAAGCCCGCATTGAAAATGGAGTCGGTGCGCGTGAAGACAGGGCACGGCACGACGCATCGGCGGAAGAAACGGCGGTCCGCATCTGGCGGCGGCGGAGCGGGTGGGCATGCCGGGGTGAATTTGGCCCTGTTCATCCTAGTGGTGCTCGGGTTTTGTTGGATTGTCCGTCTTGCCTACCTTCCGGAAAGTCTCGACGATATTGAAGGGTATGGTGGAGCCGGGGCGCAGGAGGAGCGCGAACCGGTCCCAAACCTCAAGGCCCTGCTGGCCATCGGCTTGAGCGAAAGCGGCGAGACGGTGATCGACGAGGACACACTGAACCGCTACCTCGCCGCGACCTTGCGCATGGAACAGCAAGGGGCGTTCGCCGCACACAGCACGGTGGAGGGCGTGGCAGTGAGGCTTTTGGACGGGACAGCCGAGATTATCGTCGAGCGCAGGATTTTCGGGCGCAGGCACACCGTGGCCACCCGCTTGCGGGTCGAACAGGTTGAATTAGCCGGAGGACGGCGGGTGTGGGAGGTGGCGGTTAAGGGAGGCCGCCTCGGGCGCTTGCCTGTGGGCGGGCAGGTCCCGCGGCTTGCCATGGCCCCGTTGCGACGGATGGGCGCGCTTTTTTCCGAGGAACTTGAAATTTTCCGGCATGCCAGTTCTGTGAGATTGGAGCACAAAAGGGTGCATCTGGGGGCGCTTGAGGGTAGGGAGGGCTGATGGTAAGCTCATCCCGCGCGCCTCTGCGCTCCGCCCGTGTCCCTTGTGCCCATGAGATTAAAACGAAAGTCGCCGCACCTCCCGTGGTTTGGCCCATACTCCGGCGGGCTGCTCGCTGCGGCTTTAATGATGCTGGTCGTGTGGCCTGTAGGCGCTGTGGCGTCCGATGCGCAAGACGAGCCGGACAATGGAGATGCCGTTCCGGAAACGGCGGACGGCGATTCCTTGCCGGTCGTCGGCGCTGTGGATGCGGCCCGGCCGGGGACGGGTGTTTCCCTGAGTGCCTCGCGGCAGTTCCGGGTGAGCGGGGGCGACCCGGCCGACCGGCAGCGGATGCTGATTCTTGCGGATGAGGTTCTCGAGGGGTATCGGAAATTGATGGGGCGCGGTATACCCGCGTCCTTCGCCATCCAGATGGTGCTGCACGATCCGCGGGAGGTTTCGCCCGCCGGTCCACCGGTGCGGGCTGGCCTGGAGGTGGTGGACGAAACGGATTACCGGGGGCGCATTGACATTCGCCTCGATTCGGGGCTCGTGGCTAATGAAGTTCGGGAGGCGGTGAGCAGCCTGATTCTGGCCGCTGACATGACGCGCGAGCGGCCTGCGGATGAGTTGCGCGCCGATGGAATCCTAGTGCCGCCATGGCTCTCCGAAGGGGTGGCGGAGGCTCTTCACTTCAAGCGCGATCCCGCCACAAGCGCGGTGGCTCTGGCCGTGGTGGGGCGCGAGCGCGCTCTGCCGGTGGAGGATTTGATTCCGGCCGACCCGGCGACTATGAGCGGAGCGATGCGCGCGGCCTTCCGTGCCTCGGCCTGTGGTCTGGTTCTCACCCTGCTTGACCAACCCGGGGGCAGCGAGCAGTTCGGACGCCTGCTCATGGATCTGGCATCACTCGAAAGCGACCCCCTGGTTCTGATCCGCCACCATTTTCAGGATCTCGCAGGGTCTGAGCGTGGCGTGGAGAAGTGGTGGGCGCTGCAGATGGCTTCGCTGGCGGCACCCAGCGCTCTCAATTTCCTCTCGATGGAACAGAGCGACCGGGCGCTGGCCCGGGCTCTGATCGCCGAGTATGTGCTTGAAGTCGGGGCGAGGCCGCGCCGGGCCACCCTGGCCGAGGCGATCGCCATGGAGGACGGGGGAGAACGACAAGCCGCGTTGGCTTCGGTGCGCCTCGGACTGCGGCGCTTGGCACCAACTTTGCATCCGATGTTTCGGTCGTTGGCGGATGCGCACCTACTGCTGATCGGACGAGTGCTCGAAAACGGCCTCGACCGGGCCGAGGCGGCGCTGGTGCTCGATTCCCTCGACAGCGAGCGCGCAGGAGTCTATAAACGACTCGACGGCATTGACGATTACCTCAATTGGGTGGAGGTGTCCACGCAAGACGGCGCGACTGCTCCCGTCCGCCGTCCGGCGCGCGGCGCGGACACCGAAGTCCCACCGCGTGAGGGCGATCCGGTGGGCGATTACCTCGACCAGGTCGAGGCCCTGCTCGATTGACCGCCACAGGACCACAGGAATTTTCCCCTCTACGCCTTGTTCGCAAGGCGGCGCACGAGAAAGACGCAAGCGCCGGCCCCGGTCAGGATAAAGCCGACAAGCACATGGAGGTTGAGCTGGATCGTGTCCCACTCGCGGTTGAAAACCCGTTTGGTGTTGCCGAAGAACACATTGGGCATCACCTGGCGCCGGATGTCGGTGCGCTCAATCTCCGCTTTTTGATGCAGGAGTCTTGTTTTTTCGTTCCAGAAAAGATCCCGGGCCCGAATCCACCCATCGGCTGGGGCTTCCTCCACAGACTCGATCGCCAGGACACCGCTGGGATCCCCTTCGTTCGCCAAATCGCGCCGGAATCGGCGGATGCGCCGGACGACCTCGCGGCGGTCCGGGGCGGCGAAGGTCATCAGCTCGAACCGCGCGTCCTTGAGTGCGGCCAGGCGCTCCTCCTGCGAGGGGGTCGCCTGCCCTGGCGGGATGTTTTTCAAAGGCTCGATCTCCGAGTCCACGGCATCGACGGCGCGGGACAGGGGGTTGAGGCGCGCCTGGCTTATGACGATGCCCTCGTAAGCCCATCGCAGGGGCATGAATTCGCAGATGAATGGTACCTCAAGGCTGCTGGGTGGCTCGGCATCGGCCTGGTGCCAGCGGGTGAAGGCCGAGAGGAAGTCGAGGTCGCGGTTCATTTCTTCATACTTGATCAGTGCGCCGCCGAGAATGATCTGGGGGATGAGGACAAGGGGTATGATGTTGAGTGCCGTCTTGGCATCCTTGGCCAGCGCGGAGATGAACAATCCCGTGACCACGCCGCTCAGGTTGGCGAGAAATAGCCAGATGAAGTGAATCGCCGTCATGCTGGATATGCCGAGCACGGTGTTGCCGACCCACAGATAGAGCAGGCACTGGACTGCGGAAAACAGAGATAAAGATCCTGTTTTTGCCAGCACGTGGAAGGAGTGGCGTGGGTTGTGATTGCGCTCGCGGCGGATCATGGCACGGTCGCGGATGATCTCCTCGGCGCTGTTTGTGAGGCCGAGGAACATGGCCACCACCAGACTGAGGAACAGGTAGGTGGGTATGTGGAACGCATTGCCGAAGGTGTAGGGCGCGTCCTCGCTGTAGCGCATGACCAGCGAGACGAGCAGCGCGAGAGCTGGAGCCTCGACCAAGGTAGTAAACAGGTTGGCCCGGTTCCGGAGTTTGGCGAGCAGCGAGCGCTTGAAGTGGGTTCTGAGCTGAAGCCATTCCTCGGCGGGGCCGCCTGCAGGGGGGCGGGGCAGGGCTGTGGTGTGCGATTGCTCCGAGCCGGCGGTGATGGTGGGCTGGTGCACTTCGTTGAGCAGGCGGTGGGCCTGGAAGCGGTCCCGCCAGAAGGCGGGCGAAAACCGCCGGGAGGCGCGAAGGCGGCCGCGGTGGTCCTCCTCTTCGAGCACTTCCCCTCCGGGGTCCAGTAACGGCGTCTCCAGCACATCGAAGACAAACTCGGGCTGACGTCTGTCGCTCTCGGGCACCGAACCGGGCCGCGGATGGCGGGGCAGGCGGACATTCTCCTCAAGGTAGGCCTGGTTGAAATAGTCGAACATTTCCGCAGGCGCGCCATAAAAGGCCTGGCACCCCTGGTGATCGAGAAGCAGCACTTTGTGGAAACAGCGCAGCAGGCGGGCGCTCGGCTGGTGAATCGAAACGACGATGATCTTGTTCTGGGCAATGCTGCCGATGATTTCCAGAATATGCTCCGAATCCTTCGAGGAAAGCCCGGAGGTCGGTTCGTCGAACAAATGAATCCCCGAGATGCCGATCAAGTCGAGGCCGATATTCAAACGCTTGCGCTCGCCGTGGGAGAGCAGGCGCGAGGAGCTTGTGCCGGGGATGCCGGCGGCGCGGTGCGCCAGGCCCAGTTCGCCAAGCTTGGCCTCAATGCGCCGCCGCCGTTCATCGGATGTGTAGTGGGGTGCCCGGATGGCGGCCGCCGTGTCCAGATTCTCCCGTACGGACAAAAGCGGGTCGAAGCCTTCTTCGTGCGGCATGAAGGAGATGAACGGGCGCAGCCGCTGGGACTCGGCATGGAGGTCAATGCCGTTGATGCGCACGCTGCCCTGCTGCGGTTGCAGTTGGCCGGCCAGCACCCGCAGAAGCGTCGATTTTCCGCATCCGCTGGGCCCCATGATGCAGATCATTTCTCCACGCCGCGCTTCGAAGGAAACCGACTCGAGTGCCGACTCCCTGCGCGTGAACGCATGGGAGATTTCACGGGCCTGCAGACGCGTGACCAGCGCTCGGTCTTCCTCAAGAATGCCGTCGCTGAAATGACAGCGCAGGAAATGCCCGTCCGCCAGGGTGATCGATTCGCCATCGGCCAACGGCATGCCGGGCTGCGCGGGACGGCCCGCCACCAGAATCGGCCGCGGGCTTTCGAGCACGTCCAGCGATCCGCCGCGCCCGGAGCCAGGCAGCCGTAGGCGGAGAAGCAAGTCGCCTGGCAGATCGGGCGATACCAACAGGTCGCCCGGACCAAGCAGCGCCGGATTATTGGAAACAAGTATCTTGCTCCGCCCGGGCGTGACCTCGAACCGCCCGCCCATGTCCCGCGCGCGCCGCCTGAGTTCGGAGAGGGAAAGGAGGAGGCCGCCTGGCAGAACGAGGCTGTCACGAAACCCGGCACGCGCAATGCGCCCCTTTTCCAAGGGTTTGCCGTTCAATGTGATCCGGGTTTCCTCCAGGGCCCGAACCGAGGCGTCGATGCCAAACTCAAGCTCAAGTAAGCTGTGGCGCGAACGCTTGCGCTCGACCAGCACGTGGTTGTCGCGCTGCACGCGCAGAAAGAGCTTGTCGCCGGGCAGATTGCGCCTGGCATTAAAGCAGGAATGAAGATCCTGCCAATGAAGAACAATGTCGTCGAGCACCACATTCTGCCCTTCGTAAAGTCGCGAGAAGCCGCCGGGCGGCACATGGTGCCCGCGGACGACCACCGGCGAATTGCCGTTGTTCTTGAGCAGCAGAAAATGGCGCAGCCGGAAGGCGGCCAACTCGAACCCCGACGGCATCTGCGGAAACGCCACATCGCATTCAGGACGCCCGCCAATGGTCAGGGCCTCAAGCGGCGATTCCTGGTCCCGCTCTTCCTCGGGCGGAGCATGCGCGCTGTCGACATTAAGCTGGTAAACCAACTCGACTGCCTCCCGGGCCACCCCCAGGCCCGTCATGAAGCGGATGAAGGTCTCCATCGCCTCTCGGCTCACGCCGGCCCGGAACACCAACACATAGAGCTGGATGCCGAGCAGGATTTTCTCCTCCAGATTGAGGCGCGGCGCGAGGTCATCCGCCATCGCATCGAGGTCTTGCTCCTCACGAAGCGCCTCAATGTAAAGCTGACGCAGACCGGCATAAACCGACTCCGGGTAGTCGTAGCGCAAAAACCCGAGAATGGAGTCCACCTCGTCCTCGTCGATAATGCCGTCCATCCTCGTGAATGCCGCGAACACACCAATCAGCTCGGGCAGGTTCGATTGCAGCAGCGGCGGGCTTCCGGGGCGTAGCCGCCGCCAAAAGCGGCGCAAGCGACGGGCGAGACCGCCGCTATTCCGGCTGGGAAGGGATGGATTCGGGGCCGAAGGCATGCCGCCCCAACGATGGATGGAACGCCACGCCACCGCAAGGACAGGATTTTTTCATTGGAAGGCCAAGCGATCCGCGCCAAATTGCCCACATGGTCCGCTTCCGCGAAAAACTCGCACGCCGCATCGCCAAAACCGGCTCCCACCTCTGTGTCGGCCTGGATCCCAGGCCGGATGGCGGAGTGGAGGAAACGCGTCCCTTTCTCCTCGATGTGATACGGGAAACGGCCCCCCATGCCGCCGCCCTGAAGCCCAACATGGCCTATTTCGAGGCCATGGGCCATCGCGGCATCGCCCTGCTGGAGGATCTGCTGCGCGAGGTGCCCGACGACCTGCCTGTGATTCTCGATGCCAAACGCGGTGACATCGGCGAGACGCAGCGCTACTACGCCAAGGCGTTTTTCGATGGGATGAACGTCGATGCCGTGACACTCAGTCCCTATATGGGATTTGACAGCGTTGAGCCGTTTCTCCATCACGAGGGCAGGGGAGTCTATTTGCTCGCCGTGACCTCCAACCCCGGCTCGCACGATATCCAAAGGCGGCGTCTTGCCGAAGGCGGAGAAGTTTTCAGCCTGGTACGTGATTTCGCGCGCCGCGCCGATGCAGAGAACCTGCCGGGGGATGTGGGATTCGTCGTCGGTTTGACCAATGCCGATCCAGACCTTCTCCGCGGATTCGGCGACGCGCCCCTGCTGATCCCGGGTATGGGAGCCCAAGGCGGCGATCCCGCCCTGTGGCGCAAGGCTGGCCGCAACGCCCCCGATGTGATCAATGTTTCGCGCGGAATCCTCTATCAGGAACCCGAAAAAACCTTTTCCGAAAAAGCCAGAGAATATGCAAAAGCCATTGCCGGAAACCATTGAGCAAACCGTTGCCTTCCTAAAACAATTCGGCGCCATCGAGGAAGGGCATTTCCTTCTCGCCAGCGGCCGACACAGCGGGCACTACGTCAAGAAAGGACTCCTAGTCCAGCATCCCCGCGCGGTTCAGGGGATGATCGAAGCGAGGCTCCCCGAACTTCAGGCTCTGGGGCGCATCGACGTCGTGCTGTCGCCGGCGATCGGCGGAATTGCCGTCGGCCAGCAGGTGGGCCTCGGATTGGGATGCCGCGCCATCTACGCCGAACGCAACCCCGAGAATGAACTCGAACTTAAACGAGGTTTCACCCTCTCCAGAGGCGAGCGGGTGTTGTTGGTCGAAGATGTGATTACCACGGGCGGTACCCTCGAGGAAATGCACCATTTCGTTACCGGAGCGGATGCCGAAGTCGCCGGAACGTTTGTCCTCGTCAACCGCAGCCACCGCAGCGAATTGCTCGAACGGCCACTCGTGAGCTGCCTTGCCGTGGATTTTCCAACCTACGCTCCCGACCAGGTCCCGCCACACCTGGCAGCCATCCCTGTGACCCGCCCTGGAACCAAGAAAGTGCGGTAGCATCACGTATATTCCGCTGAAGACACGAATGGCAGCGGGCGATCACCGGGTTTGGAGGAACTCATCGCGGGGGGATCTGCGTTTGCTGGCATCCGGCATTTCGTAGGCTTCAGCAAACGCGTTCTCCTTCGCAATCCCGAACTACCCGGCATTGGCTTGGCCGAGGAACCGGGAGCGGCTCAGTTCGGGACAACGGCGGCTCATCAGCAAGTCGGGAGGCAGACCGAAAATCAAAGACCCGACGACGCCCAGATCCGCCAAACGGGTCTCGTCCCGACGATTCTCGCCGCGCTCTGATCGGCCGGGACCTTGTGGCCTTCGTCCAGCACTTCTTGTGGCCTCATGAGCCGACACCCCGAGCGGCTCGTCCTTCGCCAGCATGCGGCGGTGTTGTTCGATCAAGCCCTCGCCGCCCAACCGCGCGGCCAGCCTCTCGCCCCAAAGAATCCTCAAGCCGACCCGGGCGAGATCATCGCCCCCAACAGCTGCGCCAAAACCGCTCCAGAAACCATCCTCCGCACGAGCCACCATCTTCGCCCGCACCGGATTCAAATCAATATAGCCCGCCACAAAGCGAACCAGCGGGCCCAGCCCTTCTTTCCCCTCCTCATGCTGCAACAGCACGCTGCGGAAACGCCCCTCCCACAACGTGCCCTCGCGGTCCTTGCGACGGTTATACCACTGACTGAACCGTTGCTTGAGCGTCTTCATGAAATCGCTCAAATTACCAATGCGCTTTCGGAAGGGGCTGAGGAACCGCCTGCGGGATTCCGCATCTCCGCAGCGCTGCCACACCTCGCGCAGATAGGTGCACTTGTTCTCCGCGTAGAGATGGACCAGGCGGCTCAAAACCTCCTCATCATCAAGCCCCTCCGCATCAATCGGCTGCACCCGCACAAGCAGATGGAAATGATTGTCCATGACACACCAAGTCAGCAGCTCCACCCCGGCAAATGCCGCCCCACTGCGCGCCAGCTCCATGAACCGCGCCTTCTCCCGCCGCTTGATCACAAACCGCTTGTCCACCACCCGCGAACACAGGTGATACACCCCCACTCGCCCCGCCGCAGCCAGCAATCTCGGATCTCTCATGCCACACCCTACCCCCACCCAACTCCCATGCAACCCAAATCATTTGGACCAGGTAAAATTTCAGGTAAAATTTTTGAGGCAAATTTTATATGGGGGGTGAGTTGCCGGGGTGGTGGCTGGGGGTCAAGTGGCGTCGGGGTTGCCGCCGGCTTCTTTGATGAGGCGTCGGGTGACGTCGCCTGGGGAGCCAGTGCCGCGAGCGATGAGCGAGTAGCCGACGGGGACGATGTAGAGGGTGACGACGGTGGCGGAGAGGATGCCTGCGAGGATGACGGTGCCGATTACCATGCGTGTTTCGGCGCCGGCTCCGAAGGAGAGGATGAGTGGAATGGTGCTGGCGGCGGTGGTGATGCCGGTCATGACGATGGGTCTGAGGCGAACCCGGGCGGCTTCCATGAGAGCATTGTCGAAGGGTGTTCCCTGGTCCCGCAGCTGGTTAGTGAATTCGACAATGAGAATGCCGTTTTTGGCGGCGAGGCCGACCAGCATGATCAGCCCGATCTGGCTGTAGATGTTGAGCGATCCACCTGTGAGAGCGATGCCCGCGAGACCGCCGGCGATGGCGAGCGGGACCGTGAGCATGATGACAACGGGGTGAACGTAGCTTTCAAACTGGGCTGCCAGGACGAGGAAAACGATGACGATGCCGAGCGCGAAGACAAACAGGATCTCTCCCCCGGAACGGGTGAATTCGCGCGACTCGCCGCGGTAATCGATGACGACCTCGGAGGGGAGGTGCTCACGGACCAGGCCGTTGAGGAAATCGAGAGCCTCGCCGAGTGTGTAGCCATCGTCCAGGTTGGCCTCGATGGTGATCGAGCGAACGCGGTTGTAGCGGTTCAACGTAGTCGAGCCGGCGTATTCCTGCAGCGAGACGACACTGGAGAGCGGAATGAGTCGGCCGTGGCGTTCCGAACGCACGTGGATGTTTTCGAGGCTGGCGGGTGTTCGTTGTGCGTCGCGTTCGCCTTCGAGAACGACGTCGTATTCTTCGCCGTCATCAATGTATGTGGTCACGCGCCGCGAACCGAGCATTGTTTCCAGCGTGCGTCCGATGTTGCCGATGGTGATTCCCAGTTCGGCGGCGCGGTCGTAGTCGACACGGACGCGGATTTGCGGCTGGGTTTCCTTGTAGTCCCAGTCGATGGCGCTGAGCCCGGGGTTGTTCTCCTCAATTTTCCGGAGCAGGGTGTCGCGCCATTCCGCGAGAATTTCGTAGGAGGGGCCGCCGATCACAAACCGAACGGGTTTGCCGGCCCGCCCGCCGAATCCCTGGCGCATGATGGGAAAGGCGGTGACGCCAGGAAGGTCGGAGAGCCTGGCCCGGATTTCGTTCATGATTTCAAAGGCGGACCGCCGTTCCGACCAATCGTTGAGCACGACGATTACCATGCCGTCGTTGAAGTTTTGTGCCAGGCCGAAGGCTCTCGGTGCGCGGACCAGAAGGCGCGTGATTTCGCCGCTTTCCACATAGGGCATCAGGCGACTTTCAATCTCTTCCATGTAGTCGCGAGTGTATTCGAACGAGGCTCCTTCCGGCCCGTTGACCATGAGGAAGAAGGCTCCCCGGTCCTCCCGCGGGGTGTATTCCGAGGGGGTTCGCTGGACGAGGAACCAAGAGGTCGATGCGATGCCGAGGAAGAGCAGGACGGCCACCCATCGGTGCCGGAGCATCCATGCTAGGGAGGAGGTGTAGAGGCGCTGGGAGAAATGGAAGGCGGCATCCATCGCGCGGCTCACCGGATTGCGTCCGGTTTTGCGCTTGAGGATTTTGGATGCGAGCATAGCTGCGAGAGTGAGGGCGATCAGGCTGGAGAATCCGACGGCGGCGGCGATGGTCAGTGCGAATTCCGAGAAGAGGCGTCCGATGTCGCCCTCCATGAATGCAATGGGCACGAAAACCGAGATGAGTACGAGGGTGGTGGCTACCACGGCGAATCCGACCTGGCGGGCACCGCGGTAGGCGGCGACGAGGGGCGTTTCGCCCTCTTCATCGATGCGTCGGAAGATGTTTTCGAGTACAACGATGGCGTCGTCGACGACCAAGCCTATGGCAAGCACAAGGGCCAGGAGTGTAAGGATGTTGATGGAGAAGCCAAAGAGGTTGAGGGCGATGAAAGTGGAGATGAGGGAGACCGGGACGGTGGCTGCGGGCACGAGCATGGCCCGTCCGCTTCCGAGAAACAGGTAGATCACCAGCACCACGAGTCCGATTGCGAGGGCCAGCGTGCGATAGACTTCGCGAATGGCCCCTTCGACGAAAACGGAGGAGTCGAAGCTTTGGCGGATTTCCATGCCATCCGGCAGGGTTTCGTTGAGCTGTTGGGCGAGTTCCCGCGCGCCGCGGGCCACCTCGATGGTGTTGGCGGTTGATTGTTTGATGATACCGATACCGATCATTGGCTCGCTGTTGCCGCGGAAAAGGGTCCGGGTTTCAATCGGAGCGCGTTCGACGCGGGCGACATCGCCCAGGCGGACGAGGTAGCCGTCTTCGCCCCGTGCTACAACCAGGCGGGCGAAATCATCAGCGTTTTGGAAGGCTCTCTCGGTTCGTATGGTGAATTGCCGAGTTCGCGATTCGATGCTGCCGGCAGGCAGCTCGATATTTTCCGCGCGCAGGGCCGATTCGACATCGGCAACGGTGATTTCGCGGGCGGCGAGAGCGGTGCGGTCTAGCCAGACGCGCATCGACCAGGTTTGCTGTCCGCCCACACGCACTTGGGCAACGCCGTCGAGCACGGAAAAACGGTCTACGAGAAACCGGCGGGCGTAGTCGGTCAGCTCCGGAGTGGACATCTCCGGGCTGACGAGGTTGAGCCAGAGGATGACGTCGTCGTTGGAGTCGACCTTGCTGATTTCTGGGGGGTCTGCCTCGACGGGCAGGTTGTTGAGGATCGAGGCGACACGGTCGCGGACATCGTTGGCAGCGGCATCGATGTCGCGTCCGGACATGAAAGAGATGGAAATGTCGGACCTGCCGTCGCGGCTGGATGATTCGATGAAATCGATGCCCTCGACTCCGGCGATTTGTCGTTCAATCGGCTCGGTGATACGTGATTCGACGACTGCGGCGGAGGCCCCCCGGTATGCGGTGCGTATAGAGACAACGGGAGGATCGATGTCTGGGAACTCGCGCAGTGGCAGCCTGGTGAAGGAGAGAATGCCGAAGGCGATGAGCAGGAGCGCCAGAACCGAGGCAAAGACCGGCCGGCGGATACAAACGTCCGAGAGGATCATGAAGACGGTTCGGGAGTTTCGTTTTGGGAGATCATTTCCCGGATCGAGCGTGTGCCGTCGTCAATTCCACGAATCCTGACAGGCGAGCCGTCTGACACCCTGAGCGAGCCGTGGGTGATCACCTTGACGCCGGGCTCGAGGCCGGAAATCACCTCCACTTTGCCATCGAGACGGGTGCCGAGCTGGACGGTGATGGATCGTACGACCAAAGATCCGGATTCGTCGCCATCGTCAGCGATGACATACACCGAGCTTTCGAAGCCCTGCTGGAGCACCGCCTCCTCGGGGATCATGACAGCCTTCCGTTTGTTGGCCTTGAGTTCGACAGTCATGAGAAGTCCCGGGCGCAGTTCGCGAGATTCATTATCTACTTCCGCCCGCGCAATGATGGTGCGTGTGACCGGGTCGACGCGGCTGGAAACGCTCCGCAATTGGCCTTCGAATGTTTTGTCGTCGAATCCGGGTGTAGTGGCTTCGACGCGGCTGCCGGGGGTCAGCAGGGGTAGAAACACAGAGGGGACGGAAAAATCGAGAAAAAGCACGCTGTCGTCATCCAGAGTGGTGATGAGGTCGCCTGGGCTAACCACAGCTCCGATACTTATATCGCGAAGCCCGACGATGCCATCGAAGGGTGCGGTGATTGTGAGCCTCTCGAGGCGCGAGCGGAGGGCGAGCGCCCTGGCGTGTGCGGTGTTTCGGTTGCGGCGGCTCTCGTCGAGGAAGGATTGGGCGGCGGCACCGGTTTCCGCGAGTTGGAGGGCGCGATTGTAGTCAAGTTCTGCGGTTTCGAGGGTTGCCTCGGCTTCCGAAAGCTGGGCTTTCTCCTCGTCGCTGGCGAGGCGGACCAGGACCTGTCCGCGCTCGATTCGGTCGCCGTCATCGAAGCCGATTTCGACCACCCGTTCGCCGACTGTTGCGGTAATCTCGACCGATTCCTTCGACCGCAGCGTGCCAAGGGCCTCAATGCGGTCCTCGATTTCCGAAGTCCCGGCAATGGCGACGATCACCTCGGGAGGCGGGGCTCCTCCCGGAGGGCGGCCCTGGGCTCCGGCAAACTGCGCCCACAGGTGCGCGCAGGCGAACACCGCAGAGGTCGAAAAGATGAATGGTTTGGGTAGGGGGTGGGTCATCCGTTTTACGTATACGCTTCTCCTACGATTCCAGAGCCCGCAAGTTGTCGGGTGATTCGCCTCATGACACCTCCCACAGTTCGAGCAGACCGGAAGGAAGGTCGTTAAGAAAGGACGATGGGCGCTGCAGGATTTCGCCCGAGTGGTTTCCCGGCCAGAGCATGGGGTGGCAAAGGTGGAGTTCGTCCTTGGCCCGTGTGAGGGCCACGTAAAACAGCCTCCGTTCTTCTTCCATGGCCAGGCCGTCGGCGTCCTCGGCCAGCACTCTTTTGTGGGGGAACATCCCCTCCGTGAGCCAAATCAGGAACACGGCTTTCCATTCCAGGCCCTTTGCCTGGTGGATTGTGCTGAGGACCACACAATCCTCGCCTTCGCCTGATCTTCTGCCGGAATTGGACTCGTTGTCGACACTGCTGAGCAGTGCCAATTGCGCGAGGAAATCCTCCGTGGTGGGGAAACCATCGGCAAACATGCGAAGTTGCTCCAGATCCTGGCGGCGGGATTGATAGTTTGAGAACCGGGCCTTGAGAAGGTCGTCGTATACACCTTCGATGATCGAATGCAGAGCCTGCCCGGGCGGGACGGGTGTGCCGTCCCGAGGGACGATTTCATCCAGTGTGAAGCCGAGTTGGGACCATGCCTCCGCCGCTTTTTGGGGGACGCGTGCCTTTTCGAGAAGCGGGGTGGCACCCTTGCTCCAGTCAGGAGATGTGCTGGTGCCAGCGCGCCAATGTTTCCAGAGGCGACCAGCGGTTTGCGCGCCGATGCCGGGGAGCAGCATGGCAACGCGCCGGAATGCGAGTTCGTCGGCGGGATTCTCAACGATGCGAAGGAAGGCGGCCACATCCTTCATGTGCGCCTGCTCGAAGAAGCGCAGCCCGCTGGTGATACGGAACGCAATATCTCTTTTGGTAAGTTCGAGCTGCACGTCCATTGCGTGGTAGTGTGCGCGGTAGAGCACCGCCATCTCGGAGAGTGGGACGCCCTGGTCACGGAGTTCGAGGATGCGTTGAGCAACAAATCGGGCCTGGGTGGCCGGGGTATCGACGGGAACGAGGGCCGGAGGAGCTTCAGCGGGTTCGCGCGCTGGTTTCAGGGTTTTGCTGAACTGTCGGGTGTTGGGTTGGATCGCGGCATTGGCGAGTTCGAGGATTCCCGGCACGCTGCGGTAGTTGGTTTCGATGCGATGGGTTTCGGTTTCGGGGTCCTCGTCGGGGAAACGGAGGATGTTTTCAAAGTCGGCTCCACGCCAGGAGTAGATCGACTGGGCGTCGTCGCCCACGACCATCAGGCCGGTTTGGTCGCCGGTGAGCAGGTGGATGAAATCGAGCTGGATGGTGTTGGTATCCTGGAATTCGTCCACCAGAATGTGGGCAAATTTCCTCTGGTAGGCTTCCCGCACATCAGAGTCCTCCCGAAGGAGGCGCACGGACTGGACGAGAAGGTCGTCGAAGTCCATGGAATTGCTTTCCCGTTTCTTTTTGTGGTAGGCGGAAGCGACCGCCAAGAGCTGGTCTTCGAGGTGGGAGAAGTAGGGGTAGCGCTCGTGGAGGATTTCCTCGAATGGGGCGACGGTATTGGCGGCGAAGCTGAGCATGTCGCAGACCAGGTCCGGCTTGGGGAACCGGTATTCCTTGGGATCGATTCCCGAGTCCTTGATTGCGGCGGCCATCATTTGCTTCTGGTCGTCGCGATCCATGATGGAGAATCCGCGGCGCCAGCCGATGAAGTCGGCATGCCGTCGGAGCATGCGGTTGCCGATGGAATGGAAGGTGCCGCCCCATAGGTCGGCCGGTTCGAATTGGGTCAGATCGGTGACTCGCTCGACCATTTCTCGCGCCGCCTTGTTGGTGAAAGTGAGCAGGAGAATCGATGTGGCGGGCACGCCTTTTTCGAGCAGCCAGGCGACGCGATGGGTCAGTGTGCGGGTTTTGCCGCTGCCGGCACCGGCGATGACCAGGGCGCGGCGCGCGCCGGTGGTCACGGCGGCGAGCTGCTCGGCATTGAGGCGGGCGGCGAAGTCGACCCCCGATGCGGGGGCGGGTGTTTTCTCAAGGGTATAGCGGCGGCGCATGGTGGGTAATGTAGCCCTTTGCGGCTTGGGTGAAAAGTAGCGTTGGCAGCGTCCGACCCGGAAAGATCTGGCCGTGGAGATGCGCGCGCGGCCGCCGCGCACCACGCAAAAACCTCGTCCGGTGGTCCGGTTGACAATTCGCCATCACCCGGAATGCCCCCGCCGGGCGAGGATTTCGGCGTCGACCTTGCGGCTGTGCTGGAGAAATTTTTCGAGTTCTTTTTTGATCACGGGCAAAAGCAGGAACACTCCCACAAGGTTGGGGAAGCACATGCCGAGCAGCATGCCGTCGGAAAAGTCGATCACCTGGCCGAGTTCCATGGCAGAGCCGACCACGATCACGCAGCAGAAAACCAGTTTGTAGATCAGGTCGGTCCGCTTCGAGTGGCCGAAGAGGAACTTCCAGGCCTGCTGGCCGTAATACGACCATGAGATGAGCGTCGACAGCGCGAAAAGAATCACCGCCGCAGAGAGCACGTAGGGAAACCACGGAACCACGGTGCCAAAGGAGTGCGATGTCATGGCAATGCCGTCGCCCGCCTCGCCGCTGTAGCTGCCGGTGATGACGATTACCAGCGCGGTCATGGTGCAGATGATCACAGTATCGACAAAAGGTTCAAGCAGGGCGACTACACCCTCGCTGGCTGGATGGCGTGTTCTCACCGCAGCATGGGCAATGGGGGCGGAGCCGATGCCCGCTTCATTGGAAAAAACGGCCCGGCGGATGCCAAGGAGGAGACAGCCGATCAGACCGCCGAAGGCCGCGTCCGGGGCGAACGCGGAACGAACGATCAGGACCATGGTTTCCGGAATGGCGGTGAAATGCGTGCCGAGCACAACGAGACAGCCGATCACATAAAGGATGGCCATGAAGGGGACGAGTTTCGCCGTCACGCGCGCGATGCGCGTGATGCCGCCCAGGATCACCGCACCCACAAGCACGGCGATCAATGTTCCGAAAACCCAGCGATGATCAGAAAAGAAGCTGCCCTCGCCTCCGGTTACCGCGATCAACTGGTCGCAGGCCTGGTTGACCTGGAACATGTTGCCCCCGCCGAACGCGGCACCGACACAAAGTACCGCGAAGATTACGGCGAGAAACCTGCCGAGCGCACCCATCCCCCTCTCTGCAAGGCCGCGGGTGAGATATAGCATGGGACCGCCGTGCACGCGCCCGTCCTTGCCAATCTGACGATACTTCACCCCGAGCGTGCATTCGGCGAATTTCACCGACATGGCGAGCAGGCCCATGAGAACCATCCAGAAGGCCGCGCCAGGTCCGCCCAGGCCGATGGCGATGGCGACGCCGGCGATGTTGCCGAGGCCAACCGTGGCGGCGACGGCGGCGGAAAGGGCTTGGAAATGGGTGATCTCGCCGGGGTCGTCTGGCTTAGAGTAGCGGCCCCTGACCGTACGCAGCGCGAGGCTGAAAAACCTGATGTTGGGGAACCTGAAATAGATCGAGAGAAAAACAGCGGCCCCGCCCAACCACACCAAGATGAAGGGAACGACGAAAAGAGGATCGCCCTCGGCATTTTGACGACGGCTCTCGTAGACATTGAAGAATACGAGGCCGAAAAGCCTCTCGGTGGCCGGTTCCATGAAATCATTGATCCGCTGGTCCAGAGATTTCGGGTGATCGGTAGCCTCCGCTTCCCCGGCGGCGGCCTCCGGCAATGCCGTAGGTTCGGATCCGGTGGTTTGGGCTTTCACTGGCGGCACCCACACGGTGAGAACCAGTGCGATTAACATGGCGAGCGCGCCGCTGGTCGGGCGTGAGGACGTGGCAAGCATCTGTGCAAGGGAGGTCGGGGGCATGGCAGATTCGAATCATGCAGGTTTCGTGCCGCGATCACAAGAAAAAAATCGGCTTTGCTGAGAGTGGGCCCTGCGGACCGGCCGACAAACCGACAACGCGACAAACCGACAACGCGACCGCGACAACGGAGGCTAATGTTTTGACTTTTCTTTTAGGCGGAATGGTGGATAATGGTCGGCTATGAGTCTGTCCCGTGTTGCGAGAACCAATCTCGTCGAGGAGGCGCGTCGCACGCTTCTTCAGGAGATCCGTTTTGGCCGCTGGCCGGAACGCCTTCCTGGTAGCAGGGTGTTGGCGAGGCAAATTGGCGTCAGCCAGCCCACCGTGGTAGCGGCCTTGCACCGCCTCGCGGAGGCCGGTTTCATCGAACGCTCGGGAGAGCGGCGGGCATTCCGGGTCGCTGTGGGTGATGGCAATGGATCGGGTTTTCCCCATCCCGATGGGCATCTCGGTCACCTTGCCGAAGAGAGGCTGACCCTCCTCGTGACCCCCATGCCCATGAGCGAGATACCGTATTCGACACGGGAAGTCTTCGACCGTGTCAGAAACCGTCTGCACAGCCGGGGGTGGACAGTCGAATCCCGGGTGCTTGAGTTTACGGGAGCCTCCTCCGTGCACAAATCGTGGGACGAGCGGCTGCGGGCCCCAAAAGGCGTGAGGATGATCGCTGCCTACGGCACGGCGCAGCTGGCCAAATGGGCGGCCACCCACGGGCGCCCGGTGATGTTTCTCGGTGGCGAAGAGGGCGGGTTCGGTGTGCCGGTGATCGCGGTGCGCAGCTCGAAAATGGTCCAGCGCGCTATGGCCGCGCTGCTTGAAGTCGGCCACAGCGACATCGTCATTCCGATGCTTGGCCGGAGGGATTCGATGATCAAAGCGATTCGGGAGGTGGTGGCGGAGAAAATGAATAGACGCGGGATTGATTTTGATTCCGATTTTCATACTCCGTGCAGGGATCGGGAGGAGCCCGGAACCATTTTTTCCATACTCGCGCGCGCTTTCCAGTCTTCCAGGCGGCCCACAGCGCTCATCTGTCTCGATTGGCGGGAGGCCGTGGCCTGCATGAGTTTCCTCGCGTCGCACCGCCTCCGAGTGCCCGATGACGTATCAATGGTCCTTCTCAACGATCAGGTGGACGCCGAATGGATGGTGCCCCGGCTTTCCCGCTTCCGCTTTCCAATCACCCTGATGGCCAACCGGTGCGTGTCCTGGATCGAGGGGCGGAGAATGCCGACCGGACTGACCGCCCTCGCCGCCGGTTTCGACCCGGGTGATTCAATCGCCCCGCCCTCTGGGGCGCGTGCCGGCTCCGGTGAGGAGGGCGTGCGGCTTACTGCCTGCGGTGCTTGAGCGCAAAAGAAAACAAGGCATCAATCCGAGCCGGTTTCCCTGTGCGTATCGCGGACGGCTTTGAAAAAACCGGGGGGCGCGGGTTGGTTGGCGGGCGCGTGGTCGGGATGATACATGTCGATGTATATGCGCGCGGTCTCACCGTCGCGGGTTTTGACTTCGTAGACATCGACAATCCCGCCATAAGGGCCGGGGCCGACATTTCCCTTGCGGCGGAACTCCACAGGGTGACCGCGGCTGTCCCGAAGGCTCTCGAAGTATTCCCGCTGGGCTTTGGGCCCGCCGAGTTCATCCCGCGAGCCCACCCGCACCGGCCTCTCGGGGGTCAGACCGAAGAGCGGGTCGCGCGAGGTCATGGTGGGATCGACACCATCGGGCACTTCATCCGCCTTCTTGGACGGCGGCGGCGGGGCGGCGGAGTCCTCGCTCGCCAGGATCGGCACAAGCGGCCCGCATGACAGGACAAACAAGGTAGTAAAAACTGCACGGATCATGGCACGCTCTCCTCTCGATTGCCGGTGTTGTTGGGGCCATCCCCGAACGAACTTTCGCCGAGCTTTTTTTCCCATATGTAGCGCTTGAACAAGACCTTCACCGAGGCGGTCAGTGGCACGGCGAGCAGCGCTCCAAGGGCACCGCCCAGCATAAGGGACCAGAAAAACACGGAAAAAATGACGGTCATCGGGTGCAGGCCGACAGAGTCGCCGACGATCTTGGGTGCCGTAACAAAGCTGTTTATCTGTTGCACTCCGACGAACAGGATCGTCACGGCAAGCGGATACACCCACAGGGAATCTCCAAGCCAGGAGTAGCGGTTTTCCTCGATGCTAAAGTGGGCGACCGAGATGAACACCGCAGGGATCCAGCAAAGCAGGTTGCCGATGTAGGGGATCATCCCGAGAATCGCCACCGCGATGCCGATGATAAAGGCATAAGGCAGGCCGAAGGCGAACAGGGCGAGCCCGACGAGGGCTCCGTCGATCATGCTTACAAGCAGCTGGCCCCGAAAAAAGGCGATCAGGTAATCATTGATCTCGCGCAGGGTGGAGACGATCTCGTCCTTAAGGCGCGACCTCCGGAGCGGGATCAATTCGTCCCACCTTTTCTGAATGGAACGGCTCTCAATCAGAAAAAACCAAAGATAGATCGGGATGAGGAAAAAACCGATGAACAGTGCCAGAGCGGAGCCCACGCCGCGAAACCCCCTTGCCAGGAGGTTGGTGACAGTGCTCACAACACTCTGGAGATTCGTTTCAAGCCACTTTTCCGCCTTGCTCGGCATTCGTGCCCCGTCCTCGTCGCGGTCCGAGGTCAGCCATTCCACCAGCATGTGGTCGGGATGATCGGCCAAGAATGTCTCGGCATGGTCTTTCACCGCCTCGACAACCTGCTCGCGCTGGCCCACCAGCTCGGCTGCCTGCCGGTAGGTCTTGGGGCCGATGTAAGTGGCGAGACCTCCGAGAAACAGGGTCAGGGCCATGAAAACCGAAAAAACGCTCCAAAAACGGCTCATGCCCCAGTCCTCCAGCTTGCGAACAACCGGTTCGAGCAGGTAGGCGATGATTCCGGCAACGGCCAGCGGCACCAACACCGGCTGCAGAAACGAGACGACCAGGCTGCCCGTCCAGATGAAGCCAACCAGCAGCGCACCAAGCACCAGCAGCGATATGCCGGTGATCGCACTCCAAAGCGTGCGCTTCTGGTAGGCGGTGGGATACTGCGTCATTTCGATTCTACGGCGGAATGGATGGCGTCCGGACGAAACCGTTCGCCCGGGGCGGCACTTGAATCAAGCCGAATGAAGGAGGCGACCACAGTGATCGCATTGCACTGCTTTCGAGCCCGCCATGGCGGCGTCCAAATTGCCGGGGGTCAACTTCATGTGGCAGCCACCGCAGGTTCCCTGCTCGGTTACCGGAACAACCGCCGGGAACTTCCTCTGCGCAATCCGCTCATACAGGGAGAGGATCCCCGGATCGATCGCCTGTCCCAATCGAGTGCGCTCCTCCCTCAGAGCCGCGATCTCCTCCTCGTCGCGGGTCCGACGGCTCGCGAAATCAGCCTGGTCGGCTTCTACTGATTTGCGGCACGTTTCCAGTTCACGTGCGGCCTCGGAGAGAAGCAACTGGGCGCGTTCGAGCTCCTCCATGGTCTCGAGTTCACTGTCCTCAAGCTTCGAAATTTCGGCCCCGTAGTCCTCGATTTCCCGTCCTATCGCCTGATACTCCTCGTTCTTCCGGGTCTCGAAACGCTGGACCTGGAGCCGGGCAATGGTCTGCCGTCTCGTTTCCACATCACCTTCGATCCGCCGGATCGCCAGCTCGCAGCGCGTCACTTCATCCTTGGCGGCCTCCCATTGTTGCGTCTTTTCCGTGAGACGCTTGCCAGCCGCCGATGTCTCCAATGGAATGCGTTTGATGTCCGCCTCCAGCGCGCGGATCCGCGTATCGCGATCCTGCAGAACGAGCAGATTTTCAATGTCGGAATTCATGAGGAGGGTGATTCTAGGTTTGATCCACAAATCCCGGGCCGCTCGCGGTCCCGGACAACTCGTCTGTCCCCGGCACGAGATCGTCCAGAATGGACGCTTGATCCACCAGAACCCGCCACTTTTCAAGGGAAAAAGGCTCCGGTTCTCGAAGCTTGCGCCTCAGCGAGCGGAGGCGCCGCTCTGCATCGTCACGTTGCGGGCGGGGAACTTCGGCCAATGCTCGGCATGCTTCCGGTGCGAGCTCCGGGTCGTGGCACAGCAGGGCAAGGTCGGAGCCCGCAGCGATGCAGGCTGCTGCCGCATCCCCGGGACAGTAGCGGTTGCGGATCGCCCCCATTTCCAAGTCGTCGCTCAGCACCACCCCCTCGAAACCAAGCTGTAGACGGAGGAAGGAAGTGACGACGGACGGTGCCAGAGAGGCCGGGTCAAGGACCGGGGGATCCTCGTCCGGAAGCAGCACATGAGCGGTCATCACGGCGTCCATTTCAGAAAGGAGATTGATCCACGGAAGCAGTTCCCTTTCGAGTTTGTCCCCCAGACGCCCGCGCAGCGAGGGAAGGTCCTCATGAGGGTCGCAGGCGGCACCGGTATAAGAAGGAAAATGCTTCGCACAAGCCAGCACACCACCCCGTCGCAATGAATGGCGGTAGACGTCCGCCAAATGAAGAACTTGGCCGGGACTCTCTCCCCAGCAGCGTCCGCGCAACGTTCCATCGTCCCGGTCGCTGCCTAGGCAAAGGTCGAGCACTGGCGCAAGGTTCATGTGGATGCCAAGCAGGCGGAGAAGGGAGGCGGTGATGGCCGCCTGCCTCTCCACCAATTCAGGATCACCTGCAAGGCTCAATCGCTTTGCGCCCACACTGCGTATCCCCAATTTCCGCAATCGGGACACTCTCCCGCCTTCCTCGTCAATCATGATAAATGGCCTTTGCTCGGACAGCTGATGAAGGCGCACCACCAAACGGGCGGTTTGTTCAGGCGTTTCGAGATTGCGCGAGAAGAGGACGAACCCGCCCGGACGCACGGCTTGAATGAGCTGCTCCAGATCACGGTCCAGCCCCGGCCCGGGGATACCGATCACCAAAAACTGTCCGCAGGTTTCGGAATGGCAATTCATGACTCACCGACTGTAGTAGCCGCAAACTCCGATGACCAGAACGTTTTTATGTCTCCGGGTCGGAAACACCGCGACGCCTCCACCAGACCACCACACCCGCGAATGCCAGCAGGATCAGGGCACCTGCGGCAGCCCGCTTCGGATCAAGCTCCAGAAACGACTCGCCAAGAAGAACAAATCCCGCGGCATAGCACCCGCCAATCACCAGAGAAATCATGAAATACGGGCCAAAACGAACACCGGCCAAACCCAGAAGATAGCTTTTCAGAATAAAGGGAATCCCCGGTGCCAGTCGCACCAGTAGGATGAACCGCACGTCCCCACTTTGCCCTGGTTGGGGAATCCTGGCACCAAGTCTCTTTACCAAGCGTTCGAGTACCGGACGCAGTCCCGACTTGGCAAGCCAGAAAGTCAATGTGAGATTGGCCGCGAGGGCGGCCATGGTTCCCAGAGTGCCGATCAACCCCCCGAAAGTGGCCCCGGCCAAGATGTAGATCGGTGTCACCGGAAACCCCAAACTGGGAATCAATGCTGCCACAGTAAAGAAAACGAGCGGGTGCGCGTTCGATTTCCACTCGGCAAGCGCGGCATTGTCCCACCGAGGAACTAGAAATGCGAGAATGCAGAGAACCACCAGAATCCCCAGCCAACGTGCCACAAGAAGCAATGGACCTCTCTTCTCCCCGGAACAACTGGCTTTCCCCATCGTCCACACTAGCGCAGGTCAAAATGACCCGCAAGCGAACGAACGCCAGTGTTGCGCACGAGATTGGCCTCAAATCGCCGGGATGTGAACCGGAGTCGGCGAGTATCGTCACTTATTCCCAATTTCCACTTGCATGCGGAACCATTCCGGATATCGTTACCGCTCGATTGGCTTAGGCTCCGGAAGAAAAGCCCATAAGCCCGATCGTTCGCGTTGTGAAGACCTCTTCGTCTAGTGGTTAGGACTCCGCCCTTTCACGGCGGCAACACGGGTTCGAATCCCGTAGAGGTCGCCATTCATCCTCCCCAGAATTCGTCCCCGCAAATCCCGTGAGTCGACGAGTTCGCGGCCTCCTTTTCCTTTGTCCTTTGCCCGAAGGATCTGAAGGAGCGGGAGAGCAACCCTCCTCATCTTTTGCTTGCCTGGACCCAGGATTGGTCCACCCTTTCCCTCGTGTTGGTTCGCCCATCCATTCTCCTTCCTTTGGCGCTTCTGTTCGTCGGCGCTTCTTGCACAAAGCCGTATCCCGGCACAAAACACGCGCCTTACACTGTCATGGGCACACGCTACATTCCCATGACTCCGCAGCAGGCGGTGGGTTTCAGCGAGACCGGCATCGCCTCGTGGTATGATGAAAGAAGCCTTTTTTCCCGGGGAACAACCGCACTCGGAGAGCCGTTCCGGCCACGCGAAATGGCCGGCGCCCACAAAACCATCCCGATTCCGGCAAGAGTCCGGGTCACCAACCTCGGGAATTCCCGATCCATAGTCATTCGAGTCAACGACCGCGGCCCCTTTGTTCGGGGACGCGTGATCGACCTCACCCCGGCCGCCGCCAGACGCCTCGGCTTCAAAGATCAGGGCCTCACCCGCGTCCGCATCGAGGTGCTTAGCGTCGGTGACTGAATCGAGAAAATAAAATACCTGCTATAATAAAATTATTGAAAAAATAAAATTTCAGGTATTTTTATGTTGCGCGGGTTTGGGGGGTGGGGTAGGGTATGGGATGGAGCGGCGATTGCGAGGGGAAGCGTGGG
>SLCJ01000257.1 GCA_007125835.1 Verrucomicrobiales bacterium
TGATGTTGAGACACCCCGATCACGGCACCGGCGGTGGATTGGTTTCGCGGCGGGTGAGGAATTCGGCGGCGAGGCTGGCGTAGGATTCCCCGGCGGGGGTTTGCGGGGCGTGTTCGCGGATGGTGAGGCCGAAGCTGGGGGCCTCGCCGAAGCGGATGCTGCGGGGAATCGAGGTCTGGTAGATCTCGTTGGGGAAGTGGGTGCGGACTTCGTCGACGACCTGGCGAGCGAGGTTGGTGCGGGCGTCGTACATGGTCATGAGGATGCCCTCGATGACGAGGTGAGGATTGGCTCCCGAGGCGCGGATTTGCTCGACGAGATACATGATTTTGGCGAGGCCTTCGAGGCCCAGCCATTCGCACTGGAGAGGGATGATGATGCCGTCGGCGGCGGCGAGGCCGGCGGTCATGAGGACGCCGAGGGAGGGCGGGCAATCGAGGATGAAGTAGTCGTGGGTGGGGGTGTCTTTGAGAGGTTGGAGGAGGGAGCGGAGGCGTGTGAGGTGGGTGTCGGAGCGTGCGAGTTCGATTTCGATGCCGGCGAGGTCGGTTTCGGCGGGGATGATGTCGAGGCCCTCGCGCCCGCTGGGGATGATTTTCTCCATGAGGTCTGCCTGGCCGAGGAGCGGCTCGTAGAGGCTGGGCGAGCTGGCCGACTCGGGGACTTCGATGCCGAGGCCGCTGGTGGCGCTGGCTTGGGGGTCGATGTCGAGGAGCAGGACGCGTTTGCCGAGGGCGGCGAGTTCGGCGGCGAGGTTGAGGGCGGTGGTGGTCTTGCCGACGCCGCCTTTCTGGTTGCTGATGGCGATGACTCTCATGGTGCGGTCGTGGCGAGGGGCGTGGGGCTTGCGTCTGTGGCGGTCATGATTCGACGCCTTTGACGCCGCATTCGAGGAGGATGGAGCGGAGGGTGTCGAGGTGGCCTTGGTCGAGCGAGGTGAGCGGCAGGCGCACTTCGGGAGACGGGATGATCCCGGCGAGGGCGAGGGCGGCTTTGATGGGCACTGGGTTGACGTCGAGGGAGAGCATGCCCTTGAACAGGGGGTAGAAGCGGTAGTGGAGGGAGCGGGCCTCGTCGAGGCGGTCGGCGAGCATGGCTTCGACGAGCGAGCGGACTTCGGAGGGGATGAGGTTGGAGGCGACGGAGATCACGCCGGTGGCACCGGAGGCCATGAAGGGGAGGGTGAGGGAGTCGTCGCCGGAGAGGATGGCGAGCGGGCCAGGGATGGCGGCGCGGAGTTGGTGGACGCGTTCGACATTTCCCCCGGCTTCCTTGATGGCGACGATGTGGGGGAATTCGGATGCGAGGCGGGCGACGGTTTCGACGGGGATTTCGATGCCGCAGCGTCCGGGGATAGAGTAGAGGATCTGGGGGATGGCGGCGGCTTCGGCGATGGCTTTGAAATGGCGGTAGAGGCCTTCCTGCGAGGGCTTGTTGTAGTAGGGGGCGACGAGCAGGGCGTGGGTGGCTCCGAGGCGCTGGGCCTCGATGGTTGAGGCGACGGCTTCGCGGGTGGAGTTGGAGCCGGTGCCGGCGATGACGAGTCCGCGCCCGGCGGTGAATTCGACGGCCATGCGGATTAGGTCGTAGTGTTCGTCGTAGCCGACGGTGGGGGATTCGCCGGTGGTGCCTACGGGGACGACGCCGGCCACTCCGGCGGTGAATTGGTGGTCGATGAGGCGTTTGTAGGCCGCGCGGTCGATGGTGTCGTTCTGGAATGGCGTGACGAGCGCGGTGAATGTGCCGGAGAGCATGACGGTGGTTGGGTGTGTGGTGTGGATTCGGGGTGAATTTCAGGTTAGATCGCGATTTGGCCGTGGAATGTGGTTTCCGCCGGTCCAGTGAGCGACACTTGGGTGAACGAGCCGTCGGGTTGCGGGGAGAAGCCGATGCGGAGGGTGTCGCCGGAGCGGACGATTACTTCGACGGGTGAGGGGGCGTGGTGGATGGCTTGGTGGATCAGCGCGCAGGCGGTGACACCTGTGCCGCAGGCGAGGGTCTCGCCCTCGACGCCGCGCTCGTAGGTGCGCACGATGATGTGGCCCGGAGCGGTGACGGCGACGAAATTGACATTGGTGCCTGTGGGGGCGAAGGCGTGGTGGTGGCGCAGGGCGCGGCCATCAGCGACGACATCGGTTTGTTCCAGGTCGTCGACGAAGACGATGGCGTGTGGCACACCCGTGTTGATGGAGTGGACGTCGAGGGTGCGGCCGTTGATTTCGAGGGGTGTGGCGGGGCGGTGGTCGATGGGGGGCGAGAGCTGGATGGTGACCAGATCGCCTTCGAAGCGGGCCTGGACGGGGCCGGCGATGGTGTCGAAGGACAGGGAGGCGGCGTCGGCGGGGAGAAAGGGTTTGGCGAAGCGGGCGAAGCAGCGCGCTCCGTTGCCGCACATTTCGGCCTCGCCGCCGTCGGCGTTAAAATAGCGGAACGTGAAGTCGGCACTGCTGCCGGGCTTGGGTGGTTCGACGAGGAGGAGGCCGTCGGCGCCGATGCCGCGGTGGCGGTCGCAGAGGCGGGCGATGGTGTCTGAGGCCAGTTGCAGCGAGGCGTCGCGGTTGTCGAGCATGACGAAATCGTTGCCCGCGCCGTTCATTTTGGTGAATGGAATGTTCATGTGGAGGAGGGGCCGCGTGTCCGGCGGCGGAAATCCGGATGGATTTTTTGAATGTGCCCTTGGCAAGCGGCGGGATCAAGGGCATCCTTTCGCCCATGACGGCAAAACAAGCATACGATCAACTCGCCGCGCAGAGTCGGCGGCTCCAGGCTTTCTCCAGTGCGGCTTCGCTGGCCTGGTGGGATGAGGAAACGGGCATGCCGCCGAAGGGGCTGTCCTGGCGGGCGCAGCAGGTGGAGGTGTTGGTGAGTCATCAGCACGAGCAATTTGCGAGTGAGCGCACGGGTGAGTGGATCGCGGCCTGCGAGGCGGGTGGTTTGGAGGCGGGGAGTTTCGAGGAGGCGAATGTGGCCTTGTGGCGTAGGGCGTATGATCAGGCGGTGAAACTGCCGACGGATTTGGTGGCTGAGGAGGCGGCGACGGCGACACGCGCGAGGTCGGCCTGGGCGGCGGCGCGCAAGGCGAATGATTTTGCGGCGTTCCTGCCGTGGTTGGAGAAGTCGGTGGAATTGCGGCGGCGGCGTGCGGAGTGTCTCGGCTATGAGGAGCATCCGTATGACGCGCTGCTCGACATGTATGAGCGCGGGATGCGGACGGCAGAGGTGCGGGAATTGTTCGGGCGGCTGCGTCCGGGGCTTGTGGATTTGGCTGGGCGCGCGGCGGAGAGGTCGACGCGGATTCCTGAGGACTTGTTGGCTGGGGAGTATACGGAGGAGGGGCAGCGTGAGTTCAACCGGCGGGTGGCGGAGGCGATTGGATTTGATTTCGAGGGCGGGAGGATTGACACGAGCACGCATCCATTTTGTTCGCGGATCGGGCCGGGCGATGTGCGGCTGACCAACCGCTACCGCAGCGATGATTTCAGCGATTCGCTATTCGGGATTTTGCACGAGGCGGGGCACGGGTTGTATGAGCAGGGCTTGCCCGAGGAGTGGTTTGGCCTGCCGGCGGGGAAATCGGTGTCGCTGGGTGTTCATGAATCGCAGAGTCGGCTTTGGGAGAACCATGTGGGCCGGAGCCTGCCATTTTGGGAGAAGTGGCTGCCGACGGCGGTGGAGTGCTTTCCGCATTTGAAAGACCGCACGCCTGCCGACATGGTGCGCGCGCTGACGCGAAGCCGCCGCGGGTTTATTCGAGTGGGTTCGGACGAGGCGACCTATGACTTGCATATTCTGCTGCGCTTCGAGCTGGAGGTGGCGCTGGTCGAGGGCAGTCTGGAAGCGCGCGACGTGCCCGGCGAGTGGAACAAGCGTTTCCATGAGCTTTTTGGCTTGGAGGTGCCGGACCACACGCGGGGATGCTTGCAGGACATTCATTGGTCGATGGGGGCGATTGGGTATTTTGCGACCTACACCTTGGGAAATTTAAATGCGGCGCACTTGCTTGAGGCGGCGCGGGCGGGCGATGCGGGCTTGGCGGCGGCGATGGATCGCGGCGAGTATGCGCCGCTGCTGGCTTGGATGCGCGAGAGGATCCACCGCCACGGCAATTTGGTGGCGCCGACCGAGCTGGTGGCGCGGGCGGCGGGTTCGCCGATGGATGAAAAGGCATTCCTAGGGCGCTTGGAACGGGTGTATGTGGATGCGGATTGAAAGGATTGGAAGAATGGGTCGGCTGTTGTTCGCCGCCGGGCGTAGAAAGGTCGGAACCGAAGAATACAATGAAGATGCGATGGCAGAGTGACCGGAAAGCGGCGGCACCGGCGCGCGTTCGCGACGGGGACGCGGCCGAGTCGTTGCGTCGCGGTCTTGTGGTGTTGCGTCTGGCCGGGCCTTTTGGCGTGGCGGATGTGGGAGGGCGGACACGCGGCCAGGGGTGGCTGGAGTGGCTGGGAGGAGGGGAGGCGCGGCGCGAATTGGCGGCCTTTGCGGAGGTGTATGAGGCGGCGTGGCGCGGGGAGTTTCGGCACCTGGAAGCGCGCGGCGGCGTGGTTTCGGGGTTGGCTTGCGGAATGGGCGCGGTGAGTGCGGAGGCATTGCGCAGGTGGTTGCTTTCGACGAATCATCCGCGGCCGTTGCGTCGGTGGTGTGGGTCGGTGGCGGGGCGGCAGGCTGGGGAAGCCGACCTGGTGGCCGTGGCTATGGCGGCTTTCCATTTTCCGCCGGTCACAGCGATCTCGGTTTGGCTTTTCCTGCGTTGGCGCGGTGGTTGGAGCGGCGACAGGTTGGCGACGGTAAGCCGGTTTCTCGATTTATGTGGTCCGCTGTTGCCGGGGCTGGCCCGGCGGGCGTGGCTGGAGCGTGCGGCATCTCAGGAGAGAGTGGCGGCGGGGCATGAACTAGGCAAATGACGACCATGATGGCAAAGACAAAGAGGGCGAAGAAGAAAACGAAGGGAGCAGGGCTGACGAATGCAGCCAAAGCAGCAGCGCCCGGGGCGTCTCTGCAAAGGGTGCGCCGGGCGGACGATTTACACTTGGAGCTTGCTGGATTCTTTGGGCAGGGCCGTTTCACGCTTTGCGAGGAGAGGGATGTGGGCGGTGTGAAGATGCCGGTGTATGTGAACGAATACTGGACGGCGCGGCAGCGCGGCGGGCATTCGCTGCATGAGATTTCCTACCGCGCCTGTTTCAAACCGCAGCTTCCTGAATTTTTTATCCGCCTTCTCAGCGACCCGGGCGATCTGGTGTATGATCCGTTTATGGGGCGCGGCACAACGGTGCTCGAAGCTTGTTTGCTGGGGCGCCGGGCCGGGGGCAACGATGCGAATCCGCTGAGCCGGGAGCTGCTGGCGCCGCGGCTGGATCCGCCGGGTCTCGATGAGGTGGCGCGCCGCCTTGAGAGTGTGCAGCTGGACGAGCGTGGCGCGGAGGACGCGCAATACGAGGACCAGAGGGTGTTTTTCGCGGAGCGAACTTTGGGCGAGATTCTGGGGTGGCGGAGGTATTTCCGCGAGCGTGAGGCGGCGGGCGAGCTGGACACCGTAGACCGCTGGCTGCGGATGGTGGCCTGCAATCGTCTCACCGGTCACTCGGGTGGGTTTTTCTCGGTTTACACTTTGCCGCCCAATCAGGCAACGTCGGCGAAGGCGCAGCGCCGGATCAACGAGAAACGCAAGCAGGTGCCGGAGTATCGTGATACGCGCAAATTGATGCTGAAAAAGTCCCGTTCGCTGATGCGCGATCCATTGCCGCCGGAGTTTCAGCGGGTGGCCGACGGGGGCGGGTTGTGCGCTGGCTCAGCGGACTCGCTGCACGGCGTGGCCGACGGATCGGTGATGCTGGTGGTCACATCACCGCCTTTCCTCAATGTGGTGGATTACCGGGGCGACAACTGGCTGCGCGGCTGGTTTTGCGAGGTGGAAGCGGATGAGTCGCTGATTTGGCAAGGGTCGTCGCTCAAGCAGTGGAAGGCGCGCATGCAGGATGTGTTTGTCGAGCTGCGGCGGGTGTTGCGCGAGGACGGGTGGATTGCTTTCGAAGTGGGCGAGGTGCTGGGCGGTATGCTCGAACTTGAAGGCACGGTGGCAGAGGTGGCTCGCGCCGCCGGACTGCATGTGGAATGCGTGCTGGTCCACGCCCAGGAATTCACCAAAACAGCCAACTGCTGGGGTGTTGATAATAACTCGAAAGGCACGAACACCCAGCGTGTGGTGCTGATTCGTCATGGGGCGTGATGGGGGGCTCCGCTGGGCGGGGGTGCGGTGCGCCGGGGGTGCCGTAGGAAGAAAAGCGAGGTTTTTCGGCGGAAGTGGTTGGTTGGGCGGGGGATTGCGCTTGCAGTGCGGCGGGCGCTGGCTTTGCTGGCGGATCAAATATGGCGGAGACGAGAAAGGGATTTTTATCGCGTGAGGCGACGGTGGCGGCACCGGGGTTCAACCGCTGGCTGGTGCCGCCCGCCGCCATTGCGGTGCACATGTGCATCGGCCAGGTGTATGGGTTCAGCGTGTTCAATGTGCCGCTGACCGAGGCCGGTGCCGGGTGGACGATTCCGCAGGTGGGTTGGATTTATTCGATCGCACTTTTCATGCTGGGGATGTCGGCTGCATTTTGCGGGAAATGGGTTGAGCGCAGCGGTCCACGCAAGACGATGTTCGCCAGCTGCCTGTGTTTTTGCGGCGGGCTGGCGGTGTCGGCCCTCGGGGTGTGGACAAAGCAGCTGTGGCTGATCTATCTCGGTTACGGAGTGATCGGCGGCATAGGCTTGGGTCTGGGATACATTGCACCGGTTTCCACGCTCATGAAGTGGTTTCCCGACCGACCGGGCATGGCGACGGGCATGGCGATCATGGGATTTGGCGGCGGCGCGTTGATCGGAGCCCCGCTGGGCGTGAATTTGATGGACATTTTCCGCACGGAAACCACGCCTGGAGTGGCGGAGGCCTTTTTGGTCATGGCCGGGCTTTATGCTCTGTCGATGTGCTTCGGCGCGCTGCTGGTGCGAGTGCCCGCGGCGGACTGGCGGCCGAAGGGCTGGACACCGCCGGTGACAAACAACCGGATGCAGACCAAGGCGCATGTGTCGGTGGATCAGGCGTGGAAAACGCCGCAATTCTGGCTGCTGTGGGTGGTGTTGTGCATGAATGTGAGCGCTGGCATTGGCATTCTCGGTCAGGCTTCGAAAATGAGCATGGATATGTTCGGGGTGAGCGCGGCAGTGGGCGGCGGATTTGCCGGGCTGCTGAGCATTTTCAACATGGGAGGGCGGTTTGTGTGGTCGTCTGCCTCCGACTGGATCGGGCGCAAGGGAGTCTATTGCATCTATTTCCTGCTTGGGGCGGCGCTGTATTGTCTGATTCCTTATACCCAGGGTGTCGGCAGCAAGGCGATGTTTGTGTTGGTCACGGCGGTGATTATCAGCATGTACGGGGGAGGATTTGCGACGATACCGGCTTACTTGCGCGACATGTTCGGTACGTATCAAGTCGGTGCCATTCACGGGCGGTTGATCACCGCTTGGTCGGTGGCGGCGTTGCTGGGGCCAAGTCTTGTCAATTACATCTCGACGGCGCAAATTGAAGCCGGTGTGCCGCCCTCGGAGGCCTATGATTCGACGATGTATCTGATGGCGCTGCTGCTGATGGTTGGTTTGGTGGCGAATCTTCTGGTGCGCCCGGTTCATGAGAAACACCACATGCCCCCGCTGGACACGAAATGAAGAGGATCCTTTTGTTTGTAGCCTGGACCTGGGTGGCCATTCCCCTCGGATGGGGGGTGTTCCAGTCAGGAAAACGCAGCATGCCCCTGTTCTTCGAGGCGGCTGCCGAAACAGAGGTTGAAGGGGAAGAGGATTCTTGATGCTTTGAGGGCTCCCTGTTTGTTGGTTCGGTGTCGTCCGGTGATTGCACGTTGGCAGGCGTCCTTTCAGGACGCTTGTTCTTGGCTTGGACCTTTCCCGGGTTTGGAAAACCCGGGCTTTGAGCTGTGGTCCCTTCAGGGCCGGCTGGTGGTGTGATGCCAACACCCAGCGGTGCGATTGTGTTCGGATGTCGGTTGCATCCGTTGCATCAATCGGCTTGTGATAAGGCTTGACCCCATGCGGACCCGGACTTTGTTTCTGGGATGAATTTGGAAAGCGTGGCGATTGCTCTATTATTTCTGTCTATTCTCCTGATTGTGGGGAAGTGGGTGCGGCGTCGGACGGGGTGGGTGCGGCGGCTGTTTTTGCCGAGTTCGATTGTGGCGGGGGCCCTGGCGCTGGCGTTTGGGCCGCAGGGGATCGGGCGTTTGCCGTGGGAGGGTGTGTCCGACAACGGGTTGTGGTCGGAGGATGTGTTGAGCGTGTGGGGTGACCTGCCGAAGTTGCTGATCAGCGTGGTTTTTGCCGCACTGTTTCTCGGCAAGCCGATCCCCGGGCTGAAATCGATCTGGAGGCAGTCGGGGCCGATGGTCGTGCACGGCCAGGCTGTGGCGTGGGGGCAGTATGTGGTGGGGCTGGGCCTGGCGATGCTGGTGATCATTCCGATCTGGAAGATGAGTCCGATGGCGGGTGCCTTGATTGAGATCGGGTTTGAGGGCGGGCATGGCACGGCGGCCGGCCTGGGGGCGACGTTCCGCGAGCTTGGCTTCGAGGATGGAGCCGACCTGGCGCTCGGTCTGGCGACGATAGGCGTGGTGGCAGGTGTGTTGCTCGGCACGTTGTGTGTGAATTGGGCGGTGTGGCGGGGGCACATTGAGAAGCCCGGACAGGTTGACGAGGAGGAGGAGGAGAGGTTGGGCGAGCACGAGAACCGCGAGGCCGGGGAGCGCGCGGGGTCCGGCACTGACCAGACCATCGAACCGCTTTCGATCCATTTGGGTTTTGTGGCGGTGTCGATTGGTCTGGGTTGGCTGCTACTGGAGGGCATGGTTTGGCTTGAGGGATTGTTGCTGGTGCCGCTGGGATGGCCGGAATTGATGCGGCACATTCCGCTTTTCCCGCTGGCGATGATCGGTGGTGTGATCGTGCAGATGCTTGCGCCGCGCCTGGGTTATGCCTCGCTGATCGACCGCGGGTTGATGAACCGGATTTCAGGCACGGCGCTGGACCTGTTGATTGTGGCGGCGCTGGGTGCGCTGTCGCTGGATGCGATCGGGGCCAATGCCGGGCCGTTTTTCGTGCTGGCGCTTGGTGGCATTCTATGGAATTTGTTCGGCTTTTTCGTGCTGGCGCGTTGGTTGTTTCCACGCGACTGGGTGCCGATGGGCATGGCCAATCTGGGGCAGGGCATGGGCATGACAGTCATCGGTCTTTTGCTGGTGAGAATGAGTGATCCCCGTGGGCGCACGGGGGCGATGGAGGCGTTTGGCTATAAGCAGTTATTGTTCGAGCCGGTGGTCGGCGGAGGTTTGTTTACCGCTGCGTCGCTGCCGTTGATCTACCAGTTCGGGGCCGGGCCCGTTTTCACAGGGGTGACGGTGGTCATGGTCGGCTGGCTGGTGGCCGGGTGGTGGCTTTTTGGGCGCCGCCCGGCCCGGTAGGGCGGGTTGTGTGTGATTTCGGTGGTTTTCGGTCCCACCGTTCGCTGGCATGGGGCGAAAACTTTGCCCGAAATGCCGTTTTCGCCGCGTGACAAACCGGGAGATTTCGGCGACAGTCGCGGTCCCTATGAGAATCCGTGCCGGACTGCCGTTTCCGCTGGGCGCTACCCTGAGCGAGGGAGGCGTTAATTTCGCGGTGTACGCGGGGAACGCGCATGCGTTGGACCTTTGTCTTTTTGACTTGGATGAGCCGTTGCGCGAGGTGGCGCGCGTGCGTTTTCCGAAACGCACGCGCGGCGTGTTTCATGTGCATGTGGAGGGGATCGGGGCCGGGACACCCTATGCCTTGCGGGTGCACGGCCCGTGGAATCCCGAAGAAGGCCATCTCTACAATAGCGCCAAACTGCTGCTCGATCCCTATGCCCGGGATTTGACCGGTGTGGTTGAAGGGAATCCCGTCTTTTCTGGGGAAGCGGAAGGCGGTGGCCCGGATCCGCGCGACTCGGCGGCGCGCCTGCCGCGCTGTCGTGTGCTGGACAACACCTTCGACTGGGGTGGCGACAGGCCACCCCGCACGCCGTGGGATCGCACCGTGATCTATGAAACGCACGTGCGTGGGATGACGATGACACATCCGGACGTGGAGCAGGAATTGCGCGGTACATTCGCCGGAATGGCATCGCCACCGGTGGTTTCCCACCTCAAGCGGCTCGGCGTTACAGCGGTGCAGCTGCTGCCAGTGCAACAGCACATCGATGATTTATTTTTATTGGAAAAGGGCCTGACCAACTACTGGGGATATCAGTCGGTGGGTTTTTTCACGCCGCAATGGGATTATGCGGCGGATCGTTCGCCGGGTGGTCCGGCCCGCGAGTTCAAGGCGATGGTGAAGGCGCTGCACGGGGCCGGGCTCGAGGTGATCCTCGACGTGGTGTACAACCACACCGGCAGTGGCGGGGTGGGAGGTCCGCACATTTGTTTTCGTGGGCTGGACAACCGCGCCTACTACCGGCTCGCGCCGGAAAACCTTCGCAACTATGTCGATTTCACCGGCACCGGAAACACCACCGATATGCGCCACCCGCGCGTCCTGCAATTGGTGCTCGACTCGCTACGCTATTGGGTGACTGAAATGCATGTGGATGGATTTCGCTTTGATCTGGCGGCGACGCTGGGGCGCGAAAGCGATGATTTCGATCCCAACGGTGCATTCTTTCGGGCGCTGGCGCAGGACCCGGTGCTCAGCGGTGTGAAATTGATTGCCGAGCCCTGGGACGTAGGCTGGGGCGGGTATCAGTTGGGTGGATTTCCGGAGCCGTGGGGTGAACTCAACGGGCGCTTCCGCGACGACATACGGCGTTTTTGGCGCGGTGATCCGGGGACGTTGCCAGACCTGGCCTCGCGGTTGACTGGGTCGGCGGATTTGTTCGGCGGGCGGCGCCCGCAAGCAAGCGTCAATTTTCTCACCTGCCACGACGGGCTGCCTCTATATGATCTCGTTTCCTACGAGGGAAAATACAATGAGGCCAATGGCGAGGACAACCGCGACGGAGAGGCGGACAATCACAGTTGGAACTGCGGTGCCGAAGGTGAGACGGATGATCCCGGTATCCTCGCGCTACGGGCGCGCCAGCGGCGCAATTTCCTCGCCACGACCTTGCTTTCCCAGGGCGTGCCTTTCGTGCTCGGTGGCGATGAAATTCTACGCACCCAGGGCGGGAACAACAACGCGTATTGCCAGGACAACGAGGTGTCGTGGTTTGACTGGACGTCCGACCCGGATAAGGAGCGGCAGACCGAGTTTTTTGCCTCGCTGATCCGGCTGCGCCAGGCTGAGCCGGTGTTCCGCAAGCGGCGCTTCCTACACGGCAATTTCTTGAGGGGCGATCAGTCGCGCGACGTGGTGTGGCTCACACCCGAGGGGCGTGCGATGAGCGACCATGACTGGGGGCAGGAAGGGAGGCGCGCGTTGGGCGTGTTGTTGGTTGGCTCGGCGCGCTCATCGATGGACGACTGGCGCTTGCGCCGCCATGGTTCGACTTTCCTGATGCTGCTCAATGCGGAGCCTCTCGACCGTCCGTTTCTGCTTCCTGGCAATCCAAAGGTGGGATGGCAGCCGGTGTTCGACACCTGCTTGGAGCGGCCATTCGAGGCGGGCGGCCATCCAGACCATCCCGGGCATACGCCAGTGGTGGTGCGCGGCCATTCGTTCGTCCTGCTGCGCCTTGCCAGCGGTTCCGAGCACGAAGCCCAGATTCTGCCTTCCTGACTTATTCCAACATGAATGACCTGAAAGACCCAAGAAAAACGAAGATCATTGCCACGCTCGGTCCCGCCACGCGCACTGTGGACAAGGTGGCCAAGTTGCTGCGTGCGGGCGCGAGTGTATTGCGCCTGAACATGAGCCATGGCACGCACGAATGGGTGCGCGAGACGACGGATATTGTTCGTGAAGCGGCGGAGAAGTGCCAGATGCCGGCTGCGATCCTAATGGACCTTCAGGGGCCCTCGATCCGCACCGGTGATCTCGAAAAACCTCTGAAGCTTTCTAAGGGCGACCGGGTGGAATTCAGGGTCGAGGGGCGCGAGCCGACCCTCGAAAACAGCACCACCGTGAATTACAACGACTTGATGAGCGATGTGCGCCCGGGAAACGACATGATTGTCGATAACGGGCTTTTGCATTTGCGGATCGAAGAGGTATCGGAGGGGGCGCTGATCGGTTCGGTGCTTACGCCGGGCACCCTGGGATCGCGGCGCCACATCAACCTGCCCGGGGTGCGGCTGAATCTGCCGGCGATGACGGAGAAGGACCGAGAGGATGCCGGCTTGGCTGCGGAGCTGCAATTGGATTTCATCGCCGTGTCGTTTGTACGCGATGTGGCGCACGTGGATGAAGTGCGGGCTTTTCTGGCCGAGCGCAGTCACGCGCCGCGTATTGTCGCCAAAATCGAGGACCAGGAAGCCGTGAGGAATCTCAATGGCATCATCCAGTCGTCGGACGCGGTGATGGTGGCGCGCGGCGACCTCGGGATCGAGATCCACTTGGAGGAACTGCCTATCATCCAGCGGCGCATCGTCAAAAAATGTCATGTGATTGGCAGACCGGTCATTGTCGCCACCCACATGCTGGAGAGCATGACGGAGGCCCCCTCGCCGACACGCGCGGAGGTGACCGATGTGGCCAATGCGGTCTATGAGGAAGTGGATGCGATCATGCTCTCCGGCGAAACCTCGACCGGACGTTATCCGGTGGAGTGCGTGGAGGTGCTCGACCGCATTGCCCGGCGCACCGAGTTGTCGGGTGGTGCGGGGTATGCCGAGCAGGCCCTGCTTTCCGATGAGAAACAGTTGACCTGCAAGTCGGCGGTGGTGCTCGCCAATTCGCTCGACAATGCCCGTATTCTCGTATTCACGAGGCGGGGAGTGATGGCTGGTTATGTCGCCCACTTGCGCCCGGAGGCTTCCATTTATGCTTTTGCCCAGGATCCGCGCGTCTGCCGCAGCCTCGCTCTCACGCGCGGGGTGACCCCCGTGCGTTTCGACATGCGGTCTGACCCGCAGGAGACGATCGAGAATGCGATGACTTATCTGAAGGCGAAAGGGGCCGTTGAGCCGGGAGACCGCTTGGTCATCGTGTCCGACCTTTTCACCCAGGACGGGTCGAGCGAGGCCATCCTGCTGTGGCGGGTGTGATCGCATACTGGCATGCCCAGAGGTGAAGTGACGACATATCAGATGGCGCTGGTTCGCGGGCGGCCCGGGTCCGACCCAGGGTTGGCTTGGAACGGATTCTCCGGATGCCATTTTTTTGGATGTTTTTTCCAAGAAATGCCCGGCTGCGGTGTCATTGTAGGGTAACCAGCCATCTTTATGAAGACCATTACCCTGCCTCGCGCCGTCCTTTTCCTTTTCGCATTTCTTTTTCCCGTATATGTGGCGGCGGCCTCCTGGCAACAGGTGGATGAAGCTCTCGAAAAGGACCAGCCACAGACCGCCGTTGCGCTCCTCGGGGAAATCGAACGCGAGGCCATCGCGGCAGAACGCTGGGCCGAGGCCGCCAAGGCGGTGGCGCTGGCCATCGTGCTCGACGCCACCCGGCAAGGCGGCCCGGAACACGCCATCACCGCGCTCGACGCCCGCGCCGCCGAAATCGACGAGGGCGTGCTCCCGGTGCTTAGTCTGCTCCAGGCCCACTGGATGCACAGCTACTACCAGAACAACCGCTGGCGTTTCGCCCGCCGCAGCGCCATGGCCGAACCGGCTGGCGAGGATTTCACCACCTGGGACCTCGGCACCATCCTCAGCGATATCGACCGCCGCTACCAGGAAGCGCTCGCCGCGCTTGGCCCGGACGAGCGCCGCCTGCCGCTGGAGACCATAGCGCCGCTGCTCATGAGTGTGGACGGCGACAGCGAAAATGCCGCCGCACCTCTGCGCCCGACGTTCTTCGATTTCCTCGCCAACGAGGCGCTCGATTTCTACGCTTCCGAGGAAGTGGCGGCCTCGCACCCGCGCGAGCCGTTCCGATTCGCCACCGACACCCCGGCCTTCGCCGATCCCGCCGACTTCGTCGTCTGGTCGCCGGAAACCCCGCACGAGTCCTCGCCGGTGCTGCGCGCGCTGCGCCTGTACCAAGATCTGCTGCGCTTCCACGCCGACGCGGATGATCCGGGCCCGCGCCTTTTCTCCGACCTGAACCGCATCGAATGGGCCGCCGGTACCGCCACCGCGCCGGAAAAAGAAACCCGCGCCGCCACCATCGCCGCGCTCGAGGCTATGGTCGCCCGCGCCGGCGACCATCCGGTGGCCAGCTCCGCCCGCGCTGCGCTCGCACGCCGCCACCTTGAAAATGGCGACCGCCTCGAAGCCCACGGGATTGCCGCAGCCGGAGCCGAAGCCCACCCGGGTCACCCCTTTGGCCAGGAGTGCCGGGACATCGTCGATTCCATTGAGCGCCGCAGCCTCGAGGTTGCCACAGAATCGACATGGACGCCAGCCGGTGCCGACATCCACATCAGCTCGACCAACCTCGACCGCGTCTATTTCCGCGCCTACCCGCGCGACCGCCGCGCCGGTTCGGATCTCGCCCTGCCCGATCACCGCGACGATGCCCTGCGCAATCTTCTGCGCTCCCGGCCATTTCACTCCTGGGACGTGCCATTGGAAAAGCCCGACGACTTCTCCCCACAACAAACCACCAGTTCTGCGCCAGCCGAACTGGAGCCAGGATCCTATATCCTCGTCGCCAGCGCCGATGCGGATTTTTCCACCTCCGACAATGCGCTCTCCCTCACTGCCATCGAAGTCACCCGCCTGGCCCTCAGTCTGGGCACTGAGCCGGACGGCGGCATTGAAGGTCTGGTCGTCGAGGCGGATGGTGGCGAACCGTTGAGCGGTGCGACTGTCCGTATTTACGACCGCGAGGGGCGAGAGATAGATCGCGACAAGGCGCGCCTCACGGATGAGGATGGTCGTTTTTCCGTGCCTGTGGGCGAGGTCGAGGGCAACCGCCTTCACATCGAAGCGACCCACGAGGGGCATTCGGTTTTCGCCAGCCGTTGGGCGGGGCGAAGCCGGGGTCCATCTGTGGAGCCGACCAATCTGCTCTCCGTGTTCTTCACCGACCGCGCAATCTACCGCCCCGGTCAGACGATCTATTTCAAAGGCATCGTGATGGCCCAGGGCGAGACCAGCCACGACGACGCCGTGGCCGCACGCGTTCCGCTCACCGTCACGCTGCACGACCCGAACGGCCAGGAGGTAGGCAAAGTGGAGGCCGTGACCAACGACCGCGGTGGCTTCTCCGGCACCTTCACCGCTCCCACGGGATCTGTGATGGGGCAGTTCCATATCAAAACCGCCACCACACGCGGCGGGGCGGGGCTGCGTGTCGAGGAATACAAACGCCCGCGTTTCTTCGTCGATCTCGCCGCACCCGATGCTCCCGCCGCCCTCGACGCCGAGGTCGCGCTCACCGGCCGCGCCGAATCCTACACCGGCGCAATGGTCGATGGCGCGCGCGTCGAATGGCGCGTCACCCGCACCACCCGCCTGCCGGTCTGGGCGCGTTGGTGGTTTCCACCGATCATGGATGCCGCCGAGGAAATTGCCACGGGCACCGCGGAAACCGCAGCCGACGGCACCTTCCTGATTTCGTTCCAAGCCATTCCCGACCGATCAGTCGATCCGGAGACCGAGCCGGTCTTTGATTTCGAAATCACCGCCGATGTCACCGACGCGGCAGGCGAAACACGCAGCCACAACCGTGTCGTCCGTGTCGCCTACACCACGATCAGTGTCAATATCGAAGTTCCCTCATGGATTGCGGCTGGTGACGACGCGCAGGTGAAAGTGCACACCCAATCGCACGACGGCGAGCCCCGCGCCGCTGAAGGTGAGCTGGTCTGGCATCGCCTGGTCGAGCCCGAAACATGCCCGCGCCCGCTCATGCGCCACCATCATCATTGGGGCCGCCACGGCGGCGGCGCGCCCGATGACCCCACAAATCCGCAACTATGGGAAACCGGCGAAGCCGTGCACCGCGCTGAGGCCCACACCGATGCCGACGGCGAGGCTGTCATCAAGCACGCCCTGCCCGCCGGGCTCTACCGACTCATCTTCACCGGCCGCGACGATCAGGGAAAACCAATTACCACGAAGGGCCACATCCAAGTGATCGATCCGGAGGCCGACACCTTCCCCACGATGATCCCGCATTTCGTCGATAGTCCTTCCTGGACGGTTGAGCCTGGCGACACCTTTGAATTTATCTGGGGCAGCGGCCACACCAGCGCCCGTGCCGTCGTCGAAGTTTTCCACGGCGACGAGGTGCTGCTCCGCCAGTGGACCGACCCGGGTCGCACGCAGCAGCGTTTCCGCATTCCTGTGAAGGAAGAATACCGCGGGGGGCTTTCCCTTAGTGTGGTGCAGATTTCTCGAAACCGGCAGCATGTCTCACAACGCGGCATCTCGATCCCATGGACGAACCGGCAACTGGACATTAAATGGGAAAGCTTCCGCTCGAATCTCGAACCCGGCGCCGCCGAAACATGGACTGCCATCATCCGCGGCCCCGATGGCGAGCCCGCCGCCGCTGAAATGGTCGCCACCCTCTACGATGCCTCGCTCGATGCGTTTGTGACGCATTCTTTTCCGGCGCTGGCAAGTTTCTTCAATCGCGCCAGCCACCACGCGCCTCGTTGGAACTTCGCCACCAACCCGGCAGGCCTCGGCCACCGCGTTGGCTTCTCGAGCCCATCCCGCCCGACCGATCTGCCCGTGTTCCGCCTCCCCACCTTCGATCCGCGGCTGAATCCATTCGGAGTGATTGGATTTGGGGGCTCGGTGCCACGCATGGGAGGCAGAGCAATGACCGGAGCGTTGGCAATGGATGGAGCGCCTGCCCCGGCCCTTGCCGCGATGGCGGAGGAAAATGGCGCACTCGACGCCTTCGCCGCAGCACCAGCGGAAAACGATGACGCCCGGCGGGAAAAGTCGGAGCAGGAAATGGACGCCGCCCACGAGGCCATCGTCCCGCGGGCCAACCTCAACGAAACCGCCTTTTTCTTCCCCCACCTCACCAGCGACGAAGACGGCGTGGTGCGCATCACCTTCACCATGCCCGAGGCGCTCACCACCTGGCGTTTGCTCGGCTACGCCCACGATGAAAACCTGCGCGGCGGCATGATCGAGGCCGAGGCTGTCACCTCGAAAGATCTCATGGTCCTTCCCAACCCGCCGCGTTTCCTTCGCGAAGGAGACACCCTTGAATTCACCGCCCGCGTCATCAACCAGAGCGACACCCCGCAAACTGCGCGCGCCCGCCTCGTCCTGCGCGACGCCCGTACCGACGAACCGGTCGGCCCCGACTTCGGCTTCGACCCCGACGCCGCCCCGGTCGAAATCCCCGCCGGCCAGTCGCACGCCGTGTCCTGGAAACTCACCGTCCCCGACGGCGCGGGCTTCCTGATCTATCAAGTAACTGCCACCACAGGCACCGTCAGCGATGGCGAGGAAGGCTGGCTGCCCGTCATCCCGCGCCGCGTGCTCGTCACCGAATCGCTCGCTCTGCCGATCCGCAATGCCGGAGAGAAATCATTCGAGTTTGAAAAGCTCCGTCAGTCCGGAGAATCCGACACGCTGCGCCACCAATTCCTCGACGTGCAAGTTGTCTCCCGCCCCGCTTGGTATGCCGTGATGGCGCTGCCCTACCTCATGGAGCCAACCCACGAAAGCAGCGACCGCGTCTTCGCGCAATACTACGCCAATTCGCTCGCCCGCCACATCGCCAACAGCGACCCTGCCATCGCCCGCGTCTTCGAGCAGTGGAAAAACACCCCGGCCCTCGACAGCCCGCTACAGAAAAACGAGGACATCAAGGGCATCCTCCTCGAAGAAACCCCGTGGCTGCGCGACGGCGAGGATGAAGCCGCCGCCCGCCGACGCGTCGGCCAGCTCTTCGACCGCAACCACATGGACGACCAGCTCGCCCGCGCGCTCGCCAAACTCGGCGAGATACAGCGCGACGACGGTCTCTGGCCGTGGTTCCCCGGCGGCCCCGGCAGCGAGCACACCACCCTCAACATCGCCACCGGCTTCGCGCGCCTCCGCCACCTCGGTGTCGATACCGACATCACCCCGGCGCTGCGCGCTCTGCCCGCGCTCGACGCCGCGCTCGTCCGCGTCCACCGCCGCATCATCGAAGACGACAGGCTCGGTGAAGCTAACCTGACACCGCTCATCGCCCACCACCTCTACACCCGATCATTCTTCATGCGCGATGTCGCCCCCGATGCACCCACCCGCGCCGCTATCGAATACTTCACAGGCCAGGCCCGCGAACATTGGACCACCCTCGGCGCGCGCTTCAGCCGCGCCCAGGCCGCACTTGCTCTGCTGCGCCTCGGCCACGCCGACGACGCCAAACTCATCACCCGCTCGCTGCGCGAAAACGCCGTCATCCACGAGGAACTCGGCATGTTCTGGAACGACCGGCCCGGATGGTTCTGGTGGCAAGCCCCCATCGAAACCCAGGCGCTCATGATCGAGGCCTTCCGCGAAATCGACGCCGACGACGAATCCGTCGATCTCTGCCAGGTCTGGCTCATCAAACAGAAACAAACGCAAAACTGGCCCACCTCCCGCAGCACCGCCGACGCCATCTTTGCCCTGCTGCTCGGCGGCAAAGACCTGCTGTCCGGCACCGACCTAATGACCATCAGCCTCGGCGGCAAAACCATCGAGCCCGCCAGCGTCGAAGCCGGCACCGGCTTCTACCAACACCGCATCCCCGCCGCCGACATCCGCCCGGAACTCGGCGACATCACCTTGGTCAAACCCGACGACGGCGTCGCCTGGGCCTCGGTCCACTGGCAATACCTCGAAGACATCGGCAAAATCACGCCGCACACCGACACCCCGCTCACCATCGAGAAATCGCTCTACCGCCGCGTCAACACCGACGCCGGCCCGCAGCTCGTCGCATTGGATGATGGCACCCGCGTCAGCGTCGGCGACGAACTCGTCACCCGCGTCGTCGTCCGCACCGACCGCGCCATGGACTACATCCACCTCAAGGACAACCGCGGCAGCGGAGCCGAGCCGGTCAACGTCCTCAGCGGCTACCGCTGGCAGGATCAGATCGCCTACTACGAAACCACCCGCGACACCGCCACCCACTTCTTCATCGATCGACTGCCGCCCGGCACCCACGTCTTCGAATCCTCCGTCCGCGTCCAACATGCCGGCACCTGGCAGGCCGGCCACGCCGAAATCCGCTGCCTCTACGCCCCGGAATTCTCCTCCCACACCGCCAGCACCGCGCTCGAGGTGGGGCGTTGACCGAGCCGCTTACCAAATTCGCGATGCTCCCAGAAGGCCGAGCGGCGTGTCCGGAGAGAGAAGGGTGCTCCCCGACTCGATTGCGTGCGCGGCAATGAGGCGATCAAAAGGATCGTTGTGGATGCCGGGAAGCATGCCCGAGCGATTAATCGGGAAGGCAAATTCAGCCTGCCTAAATTCACTTGCAGCCGGCAAATTCAGCCTGCCTAAATTCACTTGTAATTTTCCACCACAAATCCCTCGCAAAAACCTTTCAAAATCGTTCTCTCGGCCCCGGCAGGGGAATTCCGCCGCGTCTTGGCCTATGCCGGTGCTTCGGTGGGGCGGTGGGGCGGTGGGGCGGCTCTTCCACCACCCCTTCATTCTCCTCCATCTGCAAGCGCCCCATCAGCCAATCACCTCTCCACCGCTCGATCACGTGGCGTTTGCTTTCCGGGTGGCACATCACTCGGGCGGACTAAAGATCCGCGGTCCGGAAGAGAGCCACCCAGGAATCAGTGGTTAGCCAAGGCTTGCAGCCGTTCCCTGCTCCTGGAAAAAGTCCGGCGCTCATAGAGACGCCGCTGCAGGGGGTTCAACAGGTGCTGCGCGTTGCGTGAGCGGTCATGGAGTGGGCCGCCGACCTTGCGCCTTCTGGCGCGCAGACTCCTCTGTAGCGGCTGTCTGCGACTGTCGGACTTTTTCTGGTCTGGCAGGCTGCACGCATCGTGACGTTCGTTGTCTCCCGGAACGTAACCCCGTTGGGGTAGGAATTTTGCTGCGCAGTGGCACCCGGGGTAGGTCCGCTGCGCGGTCCAGCCCCGGGCTCTGGAACAGAATCCCGTTGGGATTCCCGAGGAGCCCTCGCTCTCCACCATCAAGAGGCCGCGCCTCTACATCAATGATTAAAGATCATCATTCATCGATCGACAATACCCCCCTTGGACCTTCCACCACTCCACCCGCCGCGCGTTCATTTGCATCCTCATTCGCGTGAACGCTGCGGCCAGTGGTCCTGCTGATCGATGCCGATTTCGATAGCGATTTCGATCCCGATTTGCAATTGGTCCGCGATCACTTGTACTGGTGGGAGCCAAGCACTGAGAGGTGTAATTTGGGATGGTGGGTGTTGGATTTGTGGTTTAGCAGATTTTGCTAGAAGAAGGGAAATGGCTTGGGGGCGGTTGCAAACCGCCCCCACTGGGGAGGAGATGAGGCTATACACTGGATCATTCGCCTGTGCGTCCGTGGCTGCGACCAGTGATCGCAGCCACGGAGGTGATCGGGCGGGCGGTGTGCCGTGTGGTTGGTTGTATTTGTGAGGGGGTGCGGGGGGCGATTTGGGCTTGAGGTCAGGCAGCTTCGCGGGATTCCTCTTCGCCGTCGCCATCGGGCCCGTCGGCGGCGTCCACTTCATCGGCTTCTGCGGCATCCCCGGCATCGGGTTCTTCGAGCGGGGTGGTGACGAGGAGGGTGACGGCGTGGTCGGCAGTGAGGTAGTGGGCGGCGAGCTTGTTGATTTCCTCCAGAGTGATGGATTGGTAATCTTCGAGCATGGTGCGTGCCCAGTCGATGCGTTCGGGTTTTTCCTGGCTGGCGGCGAGCACGGTGCCGAGCCAGTAGGAGTTGTTACGCATTTGGGTTTCGATACCGGTGACCAGCGGGTTGATGGCGCGTGTGAATTCGTCTTCGTCGGCACCTTCCTCTGCCAGCGCGGCGGCGACTGAAATAATTGCCTCGGTGACGACTTGACTCTGCGCTGGCTCGCCGGAGGACATGGCGATGAAGTAGCCGTGGTCGGTGAAGGTGTCGCTGCTGGAGTGGGAGACGCGGGGACTGTAGGCTTCGCCGAGTTCCTCGCGCACGGCGCGGCGGACGCGGTCGTTGAGCACGGAGCCGAGCACGTTCAGGCGGCGGGTGAGCTGGATGTCGCTCATGTCCTCGCTGGGCCAGAGGACGATATTCAAGGTGCGGGGAATCTGGCTTTGGTAGCTGATCGTGTGGTTTTCGGTGGGCAGGGGGCGGACTTGGCGTTGATCCTCAAATGAGGGGCGCGAATCCTGGCGCGGTGGCAGGGTGCCGAGCGTGGCGAGGATCACGTCCTCGACATCCTCGACGACAAAATCGCCGACCATGGAAAATTCGAGGGCGGCTTCGCGGAGCGGAGTTTCGAGCCATTCGCGAACCTGTTCCCTGGTGTAGTTGCCCAGTTTTGAGATATCTTCGATGCCGAAGCGGGGGTCGCCGCCGGCCATCCAGCGGCGCCCGCGGGTGCCGAAGACACCTTCCGGGGTGGTGGTGGTTTGCACGGCGAGGATGGGCAGCTGGCGGCGCAACTGGCGTTCGGGTTCCTCGCGGAAGCCTGGATGGAGGAGGAAAGCGCGGAACAGGCGAAGTTGTGAGCCAAGGTCCTCCGGAGTGGTGGCGCCACTGAGGGTGAAGGCATCGTCGTCGATGCCGAGAGAAACGCCAACGCGCTTGCCAGCGAAGATGCGTTCCAGATCTTCTGCGGAGTGTGCTTCGAGTCCGCCGCCACCGAACATGATCTCGGCCACCATGGGGAAGCCGGGTCGGTCGGTTGGGAGTTCGAGCAGTCCGCCGCCGAAGCGGGACGTCATGGAGATGCGGTTGCGCTCGAATTCGGTGGGTTTGAGGTTGATGCGCACGCCGTTGGACAGCACCCACTGGGTGATGCCAAGATCGTCGATGGTGCGGCGCTCGACGATGGTTCCAGGTTCGCCGGTGTCGGAGTAGGCGAATTCATCCAGAGCGCTTTCCTCGGGGGCCACCACCGGCGTGGCGGTGGCTGCCTCATAGATGGCGAGGATTGCCTGTTCGGCGTCGGGGATTTCCTCTTTGGTGGTGACACTGATTACGCGGTTCTGGCCGGTCCAAAGTTCGCGGAAGGCTTCGAGACAGTCTTCGACGGTGATCTGGGGCAGGGTTTCATTGAGGCGGGCGAGGTTGTCCTCCGCAGAGGTGAAAACGCGATCTCCGGAGAGGCCGCGGACGATGCCCATGACGAGCCCCTGGGAACGGGCGGTCTCGCGGGACTTGACGGCTTCCTCGTATGAGCGGAGCAGGTTGGCCGTGGCTTCCGAGAATTCGGAGTCGGTGAACCCGAATTCCAGAGCGCGGCGCAGTTCGTTTTCCGCCACCGCGAGGGCGCGTTGCCAGTCGTCTTCCTCGGCGGTGACGCCAATGCCGGAGAATTCGACGAAATCGAGCATGTCGTAGGCGTAGACATTGGCGGAAACGAAACCGGCGTTTTCCTCGCGTGCGAGTCTGGCGAGTCGGCGGTTGATCATGGAGAGGGCGAGCTGGCGTGGGAGCATGCGCGCGCGTTCGGCGGCGGTGTCGGGGCGGGGTTGGTAGGGGCGCACTTCAAGCAGGCCGGCATCTGTGGAGGAAACTTCTTCGTCGTGGAAGTGTAGAACGCGTTTGCTGAAGGAGTCTATTTTACCCATGTCCGTGGGCTCGGGGACGGGGTCCGCGTAGCGCATGTCGCCGAATTTTTCATGGATCATCCCGCGCATGTCTTCCATGTCGAAGTCGCCTACAACCACGACGGTCATGCGGTCGGCCGTGTAGTGTTTTTCGTAGAAGCGGATAAATTCGTCGCGCTGGGCACCGCGAATTACTTCCTCGATGCCGATGGGAAAGCGCTCCACGAGCAGGGCGTCTGGCAGCATGGTTTTGAGTTGGCGCTCCATGATGCGGAAATCGACGGTGTCGCGGTCGAGTTTTTCGTTGAGGATCACGCCGCGCTCGGTTTCGATTTCGGCGGGGTCGAAGGTGATGCGGTCGGCCCATTCGCGGAAGACCAGAAGGCATTCGGCGACCATGTCGCGGTCGTTTCGCGGCAGGTCGAGCATGTAGACGGTTTCGTCGAATCCGGTGTAGGCGTTGAGGTCCGGGCCGAAGGCAAAGCCGAGGGTTTGCAGGAATTCGACGAGTTCGCTGGAGGTGTAGTTTTCAGTGCCGTTGAAGGCCATGTGCTCGAGGAAATGGGCCAGCCCGCGTTGCGCTTCGGTTTCGTGGATGGAGCCGGCGGCCACATGGAGGCGCATGGATACCCGGTCCGGCGGTTCGTTGTTGTGCATTAGCGCGTAGCGCAGGCCGTTGTCGAGGCGGCCCCAGGTTACGGCGGGGTCGGCTTCGAGATCTGAGATCTCGTGGGCGAACGGGCGGCCGCGCTGGTCTTCGGCTTGCGCGGGCGCGGATGCGAACACCAGGGAGGCGGCCAGGACGGCAGCGGCACCGCGAAGCGGGAGCGAAATGCGGTAGGGTATCATACGGGAGAACATGCCCGTAAAGCGTCTGTCGGCAAACACCTTGTGCGGTGGAATGTGTTTTGGGATGAAATTCGCGCGATGCGGGGGAATACTCGTTTCATCCA
>SLCJ01000195.1 GCA_007125835.1 Verrucomicrobiales bacterium
CACACGCGAACACACATGATACAACCCTGCCCGCCCAGGCTCCGCCAATGCTCGTGGTCTCAACATCCCCCACCCTACCACCACCCACCCCCGACGCAACCAAAATTCACGGCCAGGCCAAAAATTTTATTGTCGTCGCAGGGCCCTCCAGGCCATTCCTAGGCCGCCGACAACGAACAGGCCAGGAAACCAGATCGTATATCCGACGGCGAGCGACTCGAGTTCGAGTACGGCATGTGAGGGATCGTCTGGATTTACGTGGCAAATCGCCTCGCTTCCTGCGGGAAACCGCGCCTGCCATTGCTCTGCCTGGTCGCGTTTGGTGGTGGTTCGCTCGCGGGAGCGCAGCAGATTGGATTGCAGGCTTTGCCCCTCGAATTCGTAGAAGAACTCGACATCAAGCCGGTAGCGCGGCGAGACATTGGGGACGGGCTGAAATTCGACGATATGGCTACGTGTGATCAGGCAGGGAACCTCCGGCCATTCGTGGGTGGCCTTGATGCGCAGGTAGGCTGAAGCCATGTGAAAGCAGAAAAATCCACCGATCGCGGCGGTGACCAGGCCAAGGACGACAGGAAAAGCCCGCGATCTGGGAGAGGGTTTCGGGGCAGTGGGATTGGGAGGTGTTTCTGTTGTCATCCGGATGATGGCGGTTGGAAAAGGCGGGCGGAAGCTGGCTTAGGAGTCCAGGGGAATATGAAATTGATCGCGGGCAAATCCGGGAAATCATGGAGTATGCGTGCTCGCTCATTACGCGTCGGGCCAGACACCGGCCTCTTCGAGTGCTTTGGTGGCGGCGGCATCCCATCCGCGATTCGCGGCGGGGCTGGCGGGGCTCGGGTGGAGGATTCTGCTGATTCTCCAGGGATCATCTGAACGGGTGGCCTCGGTGATTTTCCCCTCGGCCCAGGCACCGATGCCGACGGCCCATTCAGGTTGCAGGATTTCGAGGGCCTTTCGCAGGTGTTTGAGACAGGGTGCCTCTACCGCTTGCCTTTCTTCGGTCGGCAATTTGTCCGGTGTGCGGTTTCGCCCCCCTTCGTCCATCCAGACCAGAGGGCAGAAATTGAGGACGAAGTGATCGGCGAAAAATTTCGCGGCTAGGCCGAAGCGCTGAGCAAACAGCCCCCAGAGCCTTCGCCCGCTGACCTCGGAGCGCGAGCAATCGAATCCAGTGATGGGGCGCTTTGGATGCTCGGGCACCGGTTGGTCAACCGGCTCGCACACTCCAATCCAGTCGCGCACAGCGGATATTTCGCCAAAAGGCACGCCGGTTTGGGCCATGCCCCAGGGCCCCGGGTTCATGCCGAGAAACACGACGCGCTTTCGCGAGTTGCCGTGACGCCAGACGTATTCCGAGTAAGGTCGCCATGCGTAGCGGAGCGGGTTGTAGACGCAGGCGGTGGGCGGCGCGAAGGACAAGGCGTCCACCTCGTCCCGCAAAGTGGCGGCGGCTTGGAGGAGGGCATCGGCATAGGAGGGTGTCTTCGCTGGCGGCATGGATTGGAGAGGGGAGAGAGCTGCGTAGGGGTGCGAAATATGAGCATCAAAACGCCCGGCGGTAGGTGCGGAGCGACACGGGAGCACCATTTCGCGAACCGAGATTCGGGGAAACCTCACTGTGCCCGATGGCTGGGCGCTCCGCAACGCATGATGCGCAAACCGGAGCACTCCCAGTGCTTTCACTGGTTTTTGCTGATGCAGCGTCATTTCTTGCAGTCGTTTCACACGGGTGTAGCGTTGTGGAGAAGCCGCTTTCCTTTTCCCTCGTTGATTTGCTGCGTATCTAGATCATCCTCCGCCCCATCGCGCCCTCCGATACCGCTTCATGCCCGTTTCCTCCGCAAGATCGACTGTTTCGCCCGCGACCTGCCTGACAGCCCTTGCCGGGGCGGCGGCGCTGTTTCTTACAGGGTGTGCGGTGACGCCGCCGGAATCACGCATGGCCGAAGCGACCGGCGCCATTCCAGAGGTATGGGAAAACGTGCGCAGGGTGGGTTCGCAGGAAAACGTGGGCGATTGGATCGCCGGCTTCCGCGACGCACGCCTTGAGGCGTTGGTCGACGAGGCCCTTGCCAACAATCCTGACCTACGCGCCGCATCGGCCCGCATCGACCAAGCTCGGGCCCAGTCCCGCGCGGCTCGAAGCGCGCGTGGCCCTGCATTCGATTTGGGCGGCAATGCGACGCGGCAAAAGCAAAATTTCATCGGCTTTCCCATCCCCGGTGCCGATGAAGGAAGTGTGCTCAGCGTGGAAAACCCGAGCTATGGTGTTTCGCTCGACTTGGCGTGGGAAGTGGATTTGTGGGGTAGGGTCGCCGCCGGTGAGCGCGCTGCCGTGGCCGCCGTGCAAGCAGCCACCGCCGACGCGCAGGCCGCGCGTCTTTCGCTGGCGGCGCAGGTGGCCAAAGCCTGGTTTGCGCTTGCCGAAGCAATGGAGCAGCAGGAGCACGCGGAGGCGGCGCTGGCAAGCGCCCGGCAAACCGTGGAATTAATCCGCGAGCGTTTCGACAGCGGGCAGATCGATGCCGGGGCGAGCGCGGCGCAGCTTCGCCTCGCCATGAGCGACGCCTCCGGTGCCGAGGCGGATTTAGAAACGACCGCATTTCTCCGCGAGCGTGCAGCGCGCCAATTGAGCGCCTTGCTCGGGCGATACCCCTCCGACGCCGAGAAACCCGCACGCCTTCCGGAGCCCGGTGGCCCGCCGCCAGCCGGCCTGCCATCCGAACTGCTCACACGCCGCCCGGACCTGCTGGCGGCCGAGCGCCGTTTTGCCGCCCAAGGCGCACGGCAGCAGGAAGCCGCTCGTGCCCTTTTCCCTCAATTCAGCCTCACCGGCTCGCGCGGCACCTCCACAGACTCTCTCGGCGAAATCCTTAAAAGTGACTTTGGCGTATGGCGCCTGGGAGCCAATGTCACGCAACCCATCTGGCGCAGCGGCCGCATCCTTGCGGAAATCGACCTGCGCGATGCCGAGGAGCAAGAAGCCATGGCAGCGCTCCAAAGTGCGGTGATCCAGGCCTTTCTCGAAGTGGAGACCTTTCTGGCTGGCGAAAACCGCCTCGCCCAACGCGAACGGTCGCTGGCCGAGGCCAGACAATTGGCCGAGGAGGCCGACCGTGCGGCCCGCGAAGAATTCGCCAGCGGCACCGGCGACATCCTGACGGTATTTGCGGCGGAGGCACGCCTTGTCGCGGCGCGACGCCAGTTCTCCGCAGCCCGTCTGGAACGCCTCGAAAACCGTATCAACCTACACCTCGCGCTTGGTGGCGGGTTCCGTAACTAGCCGAGCGACAAATCCATAGTAAACATGCGTGCGATCGCCAAAGCCATTCTCGCCCTGCTCATTCTGGCACTCTCCGCTGCGGCGGCGTACTGGATGGTGAACTCACGCAAACCACCTGAGACTGTTGTCGCGGAACCCCCTGTGCTGGTGATAGAAACGCTGGAAATTGAGCGCAAAACACACACACCGGTGATTGCCGCCCAGGGCATGGTCGAACCCATCCGGGAAACCGTCCTATCAGCCGAAGTCTCCGGTCGTGCCATCTCGGTGGCAGAGCATTTTGAAGCCGGGCTGGATGTAAAGAAAGGCGACGTGCTGGTTGAATTGGACTCGTCTGACTACAAGGCCGCGCTGGCGGCAGCCGCCAGCCGCGTGGCAGAGGCCCGCCTCGACCTCGCCAACCAGGAAGCTGCGGCCGAACAAGCCCGCCGCGACTGGCAGCGCCTCTCGGGAAGCGACTCCGCCCCCCCTCCCCTCGCCGCACGGCAACCACAACTTGAAGCCGCACGCGCACGCCTCAATGCAGCCCTCGCCGAAGAACAACTCGCCGGCGTCAACTTGGAGCGCACGCGAATCCGTGCACCCTTCGACGCGCGCGTCAGGACGCGACAGGCCGAAGTCGGAATGGTGCTTTCTCCTGGCATGGTGGTGGGCGAGCTGTTTTCGGTGGAAGGTTTCCGCGTGCGCCTCCCCCTGCGACTCAGCGAGGCTGCGATGCTGCCACCTGCCGACAGCGATCCCCCCGTCCGCCTCGTCTGGGACCAAGAGGGCAAAACGCAAGAGTGGTCGGCACGCTTGGTCCGCACCGAGGGCGAGGTGGACCGCAGCTCCCGCACGCTGATGCATGTGGCGGAATGGCGCGCCGGACGGGACGGCAACGACACGCCGCCGCCACCCGGGTTATTCCTCCGCGCGGAAATCGCCGGGCGCCCGCTCGACTCGGTGGCGCGTGTGCCGAGGCGCGCGCTCACCGCTCCGGACGAAGTCCTCTTCCTCACCCAGGACGGGGTATTGCAACGAGGCAAAGTCGAGGTGATTTTCGCCGACAGAAACTACGCCTACCTCGGGCAAGGCGTGGAACAGGGCGACTTGGTCACCCTCACTACAGTGGAAAGCGTAATCGACGGCAAAACGCGTGCCACACGTTCCGAAGGCGCGCCGCCGCCATCCGAACTCTGACGGAAATTAAACCCGCCCTACCGCCCTACCGAACACTGCTCTCTTCGCCTGAACACTAGAAAACTTCCTCCCACCGCCCCCCAACGCCCATGCTGCCGATCATCCGCTGGTTTTCCCGCAACCACGTCGCCGCCAACTTCCTCATGTTGGCGCTGCTCGTGGGCGGCATTGTCGGATGGTCCACGCAGCGCAAGGAGATTTTCCCTGAAACATCCATAGACGCCATCAATATCAGCGTCCGCTACCAGAATGCCACGCCCGAGGAAATGGTAACAGGCGTTGTCATTCCAATTGAGGAAGGCATCGCCGAGGTGGACGGCATACGCAGGGTGAACTCGACGGCGGTCGAGGGCTTTGCCAATATCGTCGTTGAGATCAAGGAGGGGTTCTCCCTGCGCGACGTGATGGACGATCTGAAAACGCGCGTCGATTCGGTGGATAACCTGGCGGAAAATGCCGAGCGCCCGGAGTATGAGGAGCTGCTCATTCGGGCGGAAGTAATGAGTGTTGCCATCAGCGCCGACACCGACGAAGCCACGCTGCGCCGCCTTGCCGAAGAACTGCGCGACGGCCTGATCGATCAGGACGGCATCACCCAAGTGCGCATCACAGGCGTGCGCGACTACGAAATTTCCATCGAGATCGCAGAAGACATGCTGCGCTCGCACGGGCTCACCTTGGCCGGCGTAGCCGACAGCGTGCGCCAGGCGTCGGTGGACCTGCCTGGCGGATCCTTGCGCTCGGAGGCCGGTGAAATCCTGATCCGCGCGGGCGCGAGAAAGTACACCGGGGCCGAATTCGAGCAGATCGAGATCCTCAGCCGGGCGGACGGCACGACATTGCTGCTTGGCGAGATCGCGGAGGTGAATGACGGATTCCGCGAGGAGGATCTCGAAGCCAGGTTCAACGGTCGCCCGGCTGTCGTCCTCAAGGTCTACCGGGTCGGCGACGAGGACACGCTCGATGTTGCCGCCGCCACGCGCAAACACCTCGAAATCGCCCGCCAGCGCCTCCCGGAAGGCGTCACACTCGAGGTCTGGAACGACCAATCCGACTTTCTCGCCGCGCGCCTCTCGCTGCTGCAGCGCAATGCCGGCTTCGGCTTCCTCCTGGTTTGCATTGCGCTCACCCTCTTCCTGCGTCCCAGCCTCGCATTCTTTGTCGCCATCGGCATTCCCACCTCGTTCGCCGGCGCATTCCTGCTGATGCCCATGCTCGGCGTCTCCATCAACATGATCTCGCTTTTCGCCTTCATCATGGTGCTCGGTATCGTCGTGGATGACGCCCTCGTCACCGGCGAAAGCGTCTACACCCGCATGCAGGCTGGCGAACACCCTCGCGAGGCAGCGTGGAAAGGCACCCACGAGGTGGGCGTGGTGATCACCTTCGGCGTACTGACCACCGTAGTCGCGTTCAGCCCCATGCTGATGCTCAGCGGAGTAAGTGGAAAAATCTGGCCAAACATCCCTCTGGTGGTAATTCCCACACTGCTTTTCTCCCTCATCCTGTGCTTCTGCGTGCTGCCAGCACACCTCGCTACCCTGCGCCCCTACCGCAAGGAAGACGACCGCACACCCATGGGACGTTTTCTCCACGGCGTCGAGGTGGGGCTCTACCGCTTCGTCGATGGCATCTACCAGCCACTGCTCGCCCTGGCGGCACGGCACCGTTACACGACAATCTCGATTTTCGTATCAATGCTGCTCCTGATTGGAGGGGCGATCGGGGCCGGTTGGATCAAGACGCAGTTTTTCCCGGAACTTGAGGCCGACCTGCTGGCCTGCAACCTGACCATGCCGCAAAGCGTGGCATTCGAAGACACCGATGCAGCCATCCGTCAGATCGAGCGCGGCTCCCGCCTGCTCGGCGAGCGCTTCACCGACCGCGAGGGCAATCCGGTGGTGCGCAACATGCTGGCCACCTCTGGCACCCAGCCATTTCAGACGGGGTTCGCCCTCGACGGCCGCCCCTCCAACAATCTCGGCCAGGTCACCCTCGAGCTGTCGCCCGCTGCCGGACGCGACGTGCTGGCCGCCGACCTCGCCGCCGCCTGGCGCGAACTCACTGGCCCCATCCCCGGAGCTGTCGATGTAACCTTCGCCACACTCTCCGATCAGGGCGGCTCGGCCATCGACCTACAAATCCACTCGAACAACCGCGACGACATTCAAGCTGCGGTCGATCACGTGAAGGAAAAACTCGGCGAATACGCCGGAGTGGTCGACATCGCCGACACCAACATCGAGGGCAAACGCGAGATGCGGCTCACCGGGCTCACCGCCGAGGGACGCGCCGTCGGGCTCACCCTGGCACAGGTCGCCACACAACTGCGTCAGGCGTTTTTTGGCGAGGAAGTGCAGCGGCTCCAGCGGGGGCGCGACGAGGTGCGGGTCATGGTCCGCCTGCCACAGGACGAACGTCGCACCTTGGGCGATCTCGAGGAAATCCGCATCCGCACGTCCGACGGGCTGGAGGTGCCTCTGCCCTTGGTGGCCGAATTCGAGTTGGGGCGCGGCTTCAGCTCGCTGCAGCGCTCCGACCGCCGACCCGCCGTGACCATCACCGCCGATGTCGACCGCCGTGTGGAAGGGGCCAACACCAATGAAATTGTCCGCGACCTGCAACAAAACGTGTTGGACCGCCTGCCCGAACTCTTCCCCGGCGTCGGCTGGTCGTTTCAAGGCGAACAGAGCGACCAGCGCGAAGCCATGGAGGAGCTGGCCTTCTACGGCATGCTGGCTCTGCTCGCCATCTACGTGCTGCTGGCCATACCGCTGCGCTCCTATCTGCAACCCCTGATTGTCATGTCGGTGATCCCTTTTGGCGTGGTCGGCGCGGTACTCGGACACGTTCTCTTCCGCCTGGAACTCTCCATCATGTCCATGTGCGGTATCGTCGCGCTCTCCGGCATGGTGGTAAACAGCGCACTGATTATGGTCGATTACGTCAATCGCATGCGCGCCGAAGGGCTGAACCTGCACGACGCCGCCCTCGCCGCCGGGCGTGCCCGCTTCCGCCCGGTTTTCCTCACCGCCGTAACCACTACCGCCGGTCTCGCCCCCATGGTATTTGAAACCGACTTGCAGGCGCAGTTTCTCCTGCCCATGGCGGTGGCCCTGGCTTCCGGCATCGTTTTTGCCACCGTGATCACTCTCTTCCTCGTGCCCTCCGTCTATCTGGTGCTCGAAGATTTGCGGACGCTGATCTACAAGCCTGAAAAAGTGCAGGAAATGGAGGAAGCCTTCCGCCGCGAACACTCCGAGGACAGCAACCGCCACCCCATCGTGCCCCTCGCAAACGGCAAGGCCAC
>SLCJ01000332.1 GCA_007125835.1 Verrucomicrobiales bacterium
CTCACCTTTATTACCTGGTCCGTTTGTTTTTGCTTGCGGTTGGTTTTTTGTGGGGCATGGTGGGGGGTATGAGAGATCCGCGATTGCTGGCAGCGCCGGGGTGCGTGGGGGTGTATCACCTCTGCTCGCGGATTGTGGATAAGCGGTTTGTGATCAAGCAGCGGGAGAAGGTTCGGTTCATGGAGCTGGCCCGTGGCGGGGCTGCTTTCGCCGGGGTTGAGCTGCTTTCGTGGTGCGTGATGGACAACCATTTTCACCTCCTGGTGCGGGTGTCGCCCGTGGATGCGGAGAGTTTGGACGACGAGGAGGTTTTCAGGCGGATTGGCGAGCTGTATTCTCCCAACAAGTGCTCTTATCTGCGCGGGGTGTGGCAGCGGTGCGGCGATGCGAAGTCGCGCGCGCGCTTTCTTGCCCCCTACCGCCGACGCATGGGCAATCTGAGCGATTTCATGAAAACCCTCAAGCAGCGGTTCAGCCAGTGGTATAATTTGCGAAAGGGCCGCGAGGGCACCTTGTGGGAAGGACGTTTTCGCAGCGTTTTGCTTGAACACAGCAATGGGGATCAGGGGCTTGGGCCGCTGGTCCGTTTCGTTGCCGGATATATTGATTTAAATCCGGTCCGCGCGCGAATGGTTGCGCGTTCGGAACAGAGCCCGTGGAATGCTTTTGGCTCGGCTGTGCGTGGGGATGATTTGGCATTGTCCGGGCTGAAGCTTTTGTGGGGCGAAAGATTGACCCGGCGTCTCGGGGAGGATGGCTTGATCGATCGTCATCGGCAAATGCTGGACAAGGATGAGCCTTTGGGCAGTATGCTTGAGCGACAGGGTGGCGCTCGGTCTGCGGGAAACGCGCAGCCTGACAGGGAAACAGCGTCTGCTGAAAGCCTCACCGGCGCCCAACCGAGCGTGGATAGGCATGCAATTCCGGAGCTTCCGCCAAACAGCCGGATGAGCCGCTACTGCCCTGAGATCAGCCGGGCCCGTTTCCTCGGACAGCCACGAAACCGCCTGCTTGGACGGCGCTCTCCGGCCACAGATCCTCGCGCAAGCGGTTCCGACTGAGCTTGTTCTGTTGCGTCGAAAAAGATGCCGACGCAATCACTTAGGTGACGTATTTTCGGTCGGAACAAATTTGGACTTAATGATCCGATTCCAATGGCGCTTGCTTCGGGAGTATCCTATGGTGGGCAATGAATCCCGATCTTGAAATCGCCCGAAAGGCGAGCCTGCTGCCCATTGAGGAGGTGGCCGCGAAGCTTGGAATCGCCGCTGAGCATCTTGAGCCTTATGGTCGTCACAAAGCGAAAATTGCACCTGAGGCGATTTCCAGCCCATCCGGGAATCCGGATGGCAAGTTGATCTTAGTGACAGCGATGAGTCCGCCTCCCGCCGGTGGCGGAAAGACCACGACCTCGGTGGGCCTGCACGACGCTCTTTGCCGGATTGGGAAAAAATCCCTGGTGTGTCTGAGGGAACCCTCTCTCGGGCCCTGCTTCGGGATGAAAGGGGGGGCTGCGGGAGGCGGGTATTCGCAGGTGGTGCCGATGGAAGACATCAATCTTCATTTCACAGGTGATTTTCACGCGATCGGGGCGGCGCACAACTTGCTGGCTGCGATGATCGACAATTACATTCATCATGGGAACGACGTGAGACTTGATCTGCGCCGCGTGAGCTGGCGCAGGGTGATGGATATGAATGACCGCAATCTGCGGAGCATCACGGTTGGTCTTGGAGGGCCGGCAAACGGATTTCCGCGGGAGACAGGATTCGACATCGTGCCCGCCAGCGAGGTGATGGCTATTTTTTGTCTTGCCTCCTCGCTTGCGGACCTGAAGGAGCGTTTCGCCCGCACGGTGGTTGGCCAAACGCGCACCGGAGAACCGGTGCTTGCGAGCGAGTTTGGCGTGCACGGTGCAATGGCGGCTTTGCTCAAGGAGGCTGTTCGCCCGAATCTGGTCCAGACCCTGGAGAACAATCCGGCATTGATCCACGGCGGCCCGTTTGCCAACATCGCCCATGGGTGCAATTCGCTACTCGCCACAAAAACCGCTCTGAAACTGGCCGACTATGTGGTGACCGAGGCGGGCTTTGGTGCCGACCTTGGAGCGGAAAAGTTCATCAATATCAAATGTCGGCTTGGCGGATTGCGTCCGTCCGCTGCGGTGCTTGTCGCCACCCTGCCGGCGCTGCGTTTTCATGGGGGAGCCGTGCGCGCTGACCTGCACAAGCCCGCGCCCGACCGTGTGGCGGCAGGCCTCGATAACCTGAAACGCCATGTGGAAAATCTTCGAGACCACCTGGGCCTACCAGTGGTGGTGGCCTTTAACAAGTTCACCTCGGATACCCCTGAAGAGTGTGCTCTTGTGGAACAGGCAGGGCGGGAAATCGGTGTCGAAATCGTGCCCGCTACGCATTGGGCCGATGGCTCGGCCGGCGCGGTTGATCTGGCGCGCAGCGTCGTGGCTCTTGCCGATGGAGAGCCTCCCCCGCTCCGCACACTTTACCCGGATGACATGCCTTTGTGGGAAAAACTGCGCACGATCGCGACGCGAATCTATCGCGCCGACGCGATTTCAGGCGACGTGGCGGTGGAGCGCAGCATCAAGCGGCTTGAGGATCAGGGATTCGGGCATTTGCCTGTATGTGTGGCGAAGACCCAATTCTCGTTCTCCACGGACCCAGCGGCCGTGGGCCTGGCCGACGGCCACACCCTGAAAGTTCGGGAGGTGCGCCTCAGTGCGGGAGCCGGGTTTGTTGTTATGATCTGTGGCGACATCATGACCATGCCCGGGCTGCCAAAGAATCCATCGGCCACATCGATCGACATCGACGACGACGGGAACATCACCGGGCTATCGTAAGCCTCGAAAGGCGTAAGGCGGACAGCTCCGCCCCCTGCGCCCCTCCACCCACAGACGATTCACGAGCAGGGGGGGCCGTGTGCGCGTCGGCCCGCACGCCCGCACACCCGCAATTTGCGGTGCGGGCGTGCTTGTGGCGCTCGGGTGAGGGCGAGATCAATTTGCGGCTTTCGCCGCTTCCACCGCCTCTTCGCCTCGCTTGATCTCATTCACCTTGAATCCCGAATCCTCGATGATTGCGGTGATCTCCTTATCTTCAAGGGAGTGCCCCTCCTTGATCTCGATGGTGACCGTGGACCGTGTAAGAGAGACGGTGAATTTCTCCACCGCATCATGCTCGCGGAGTTTGGCGGAAATTCCGTGGGCACAGAATGAGCACACCATGCCCTGGACCTCCACCTTGACCTTCTCCGCAGAGACAATTCCAGGGGCGAGCAGGCAGATCATCGCCGCCAAGACTGTCCACCATTTCCGTGATGTTCTTGTTTTCATTGGTTCTGTGTCCTCCTCTCGGAGTTTTTGGTTTGGGGTTTGGGAATCCGAGCCGTGGGCCTGAGGTCCATGCGGTGGGTTCCGGTTAAAAATGGACCATGAAAAAGGTGCGGAACTCGCCATCGGTGGAAACACCGAATTCGAGGAAGTAGTTTTTCCAGAAGAAGCGCACCTCAGGGATCAGGGCAATGTCCTCGCCGGATTCGCTGACGTGTTCTGCCTTGAGAATGAGCCAGGTATTCAGGTCGTCGAACTCCGCTTTATAGGGGGCGAAGCCGATCGAGGCGGTGGACACGGCACGGGTGAAATCCGAACTACCGAAAAACTTGCAATCCAGGGCAGTGTAGATCCGGCGCGTTTCGTAATCGAACCGGGCATACCCAAGGCCGGCAAGGCTTCCTCCACCGTCCCCCGCCTCACCATAACCACCACCTAGGCCGGCATAAAGATTTGCCTGAGCGGTGGGCTGGTTCCAGCGTTTGAGCAGCCAGTTGTGCTGCATGACCACGGCGAAATCCTCGACATCGTCGAAGTCGAAGCGCATCGCATGAATCCCGTAGGCCTCGCTCGCGGTGTAGGAGCGGTAGAACTCAAACGACTGCATGGATTCGGATGCTCCGACCATCAATTGGTGTCCGCCGCGAAATGAGACCGGATGGGACATTGCCAGCCCGGTGGCGAAGAGCAGGACCGCTGAAGCCAGGAATAATGATCGTGTGGATTTCATTTACGGGGGACTGGCGGGGTGTCGTGATTCCGCTGGGACGTCGGTGGGGAAGTCGGTGTATGCTATTTGCACGACTGCAGGTTCGATAGGCACGCCTCCTGTGGTGAAGCGCCGCGCAAGGGTGTATTCTTTCATGAATCCTCGGAGTGTCAAGTAGGCGCGACTCATCGCCCCGGGCGGTAATGCCTTGCGTCTGCCGTGTCGGCAGGGATAGTGCGTCTATGAGAACGACTTCAGGATCCAATGCTTTTTTCCGCCGGAACCGCCGAGCCCTTGCGGCAGTCGTGGTGGGTGGAACGCTCTTTTCCCTCCCAGTGCAACCGGTACAGGCGGAAGAGGAGGATCGCTTCGGATTGGAGGCTGTGGCGGCCTTCTCCCTGCTTGAGCAGCAACGGGATCAAATTCTCTTCATCGATGTACGCGACCCCGTTGAGATCCAGTTCACAGGTTTTACCGACGAGGTGGATATGAACATTCCGTTTTTGATTGCCGACCGCGCGCGCTGGAATGCGGAACGCAATGTGTTCCTCATGGACCGCAATCCGCGCTTTGTGGCGCTGGTTCGGGCCGCCCTTGCGGAAAAGGGACTGGACGAGAATGCGATGATCCTGACCATGTGCAGGTCGGGAAGCGACCGCGGGCGCCCGAGCGCCGCATTTCTCAGGGCCAGCGGATTTCCGAACGCCCGCTACGTGATCCATGGGTTCCAAGGTGATCCTCTTGCCGAAGGGCCTCAGCAAGGGATGCGTTTGCAAAACGGCTGGCAGAACAGCGGACTTCCGTGGTCTTCGGCAATGAACCCCGAAAAAATCCACCGCGAAGACGCTTCGCCCACCCCGGACTGGCTGGTCATCCTATCCAGCCCGTCTTTGGAGACGCAAGCGATGGCATTGATTCTCGCCCGGGTCGAGGCCGCGCAGGGCACCGTGGTGCGCATCCTCCTTTGCGATGAGGCGGGAATGCTTGCGGTGGCAGACTCGGAAGTGGGGTCCGATAAGGTTCAGCCGGCCGACAGATCGCCCCGGGAAATGCTCGTTGGTCTGATCGACGCGGGTGCGCTGGTCGAGGTTTGCGGGATCTTCGCACAGACGAGGGGCATCGACCCGTCCCGGTTCCTCCCCGGCGTGCATGCGGCAAGCCCTCCTGGGATTGCCCGCCAGATCAGCAATTCGCAAACGAGGGTGCTGACCTTCTGAAAAAGCGCGGGTGAATTCCCCAATTGTGTCTTGCGTGGATGCTTCAGCTGTGGTTGGAAGGAAAATGACATGCGGTGGAAATGATACAGCATCCGGCGATGCCGTTCGGGCGGCCGGGATTGAACTGGGTGGAACCAAGACCGTGGTGGCGGTCACCAACCGAGACGGTGCGGTCCTTGGATCCGAATCCTTCGCCACCACAGAGCCCGAGATCACACTGGCGCAGGCTGTTGAATCCATCGAATCCATCGCCGACGGCGAACCCACGCATCTCGGAATCGCGGCCTTCGGCCCGGTGCGGGTTGATCCCGATCATCCTGAATACGGAAGGGTGTTGAAGACCCCGAAACCGGAATGGTCGGGACACGACATCCTCGGCACTCTGCGCAAAAGCTGGCGGAACGCCCCCATGGTGCTGGACACTGACGTGAATGGCGCGGCCCTGGCAGAGGGCCGTTTCGGCGCGGCCAGGGGGTGCACGCACTGGGCCTACATCACCATCGGCACCGGAATCGGGGCCGGATTTGTAAGCGATGGTCGCCTCGTGCACGGCACGCTTCACCCTGAGTTCGGACATGGCAAGCCGCCCCGCCATCCTCGCGATTCGTTCCCGGGTCATTGCCCCTTTCACGGTGACTGCCTCGAGGGGATGGCAAGCGGCCCGGCCATCGAGGCGAGGTGGAAATGTTCGGCGAAGAACCTGCCCCCCGACCACGAGGCCTGGGAATTTGAAGCCTGGTATCTCTCGCACGCCTGCCTGAACATTATCTCCATTCTCTCCACCGAGCGCATCCTATTCGGCGGAGGGGTGTCCCAGGCACCCGGTCTTCTGGAACGAATTTCCCGCCAGCTCGCCGAACTCGCCGGAGGGTATTTCGAAGCCATTGGCGAGGGGCAGGGCGATGTCGTGCGCGCCGCCGAGTTGGGGCAATCGGCTGGGCTCGCCGGTTCCGTTCTGCTTGGATATCCGGAGCTGCCTTCCTGGCGCGAATCCAGCAAGCCGGAGTAGGGTGCCCGGCACGGCGTCCGGTGGGGGATCGCTCAAGCGTCGGAGCGAGGTTGCGGGCGTCGGAAGTTCTTTTCCTGTGGCAAAAGAATCGGCATGCATGATTTCAGGCAGGGGTTACACTTGCGGCCGATGAGTTCGAAACGTACTGACAGTCCGCCCCCCCGGAAAAAACAGGCCGCCAAGCGGCGGCGCCGTCCCGCAGGGAAATCATCACGGAAAGAGGAGGCCGCCGACGGGCTAGGCCCGCAGCACGATAGCGGTGCCGCAACACCGGCGCCCGAGCAAGCCGCCGACGACAAGGCCCCCACCCATCAGGATGAAGCAAAAATGACGGAGCCACCCCCCCCGGTAGCGAGGACGAACGATTCGGCTCCATCCCCGGCTGACAGTGAAGCCCGTGGCGAGCCAGAAAAGGCACGCAGCAGGCGGGGCAAGGGTGGCGGCCGCTCCGAACGCGGGCAGGCCCGGGCAGGCGCGTCGTCCGGGCCGGGGAATCCACATGCGTCCGGCTCCGGGAAACGGCAGGCGGTGGAGATCGACCTCGAACTACTCGATTCCCGGGCGTGGGACATTTTCCGAAATGAGTTGCAAGAGGTGGGCGGCGTATTGATTAACGACACGGAGGCCGGTGAAATCGCCACGCGCAGTTTCACGCTGGCACGCATTTTCCTGATCGAGAAGGCCAGGCAGGAAGCCAGGGCGGCGTCGCGATAACTTCGCCAAAAACACCGCAACAAAAAAGGGGATGTTCCGGATGCTCGCAATGGCACCGGAACAACCCTGGGAGAAAGGTTCACGAAGAAGATTACCAGCGGCGGGGAGCCGAACCGGCTTGCGATCCAATGATCGCGCCACCGCCGGCGCCAACTCCAGCACCCACCGCGCCTCGGCGAAGGGTGTCGCGGTCGAGGCGTCCGTCCCAGCCTTTCTGATGCTGGTCGTAGAACATGCCGCCAGCCGTGCCAAGCATGGCACCCGTGGTGGCGCCGCGGGTGGTCGGCGTGGAGCCACATGCGGAAAGGAAGGCGAGGGAGACGGCGGCAAGAGCCGTCACGGCAATACTCCTGAGCAGTTTGTTTGTTTTCATAATTGGGGAAGGTTTGGTTTCGATTTGAACCCAGATTTGATACGATGGATCCCGGACAAGACGCCACCCGATCGGAATTTATTCAAAAAAATCCGGCGACCACCTCCGCTCGGCAGTCCGCGCCCGCTCCGGACGGGGTGACCTGCGCGCAGCCGCCCTTCAGCGCAGTCGGTACACAATGCGGCCTTTGGAGGTATCGTAAGGAGACATCTCCATCCGCACCTTGTCTCCAGCCACCAAACGGATAAAGCGCTTGCGCATTTTGCCGGAAATGTGGGCGAGCACTTCGTGGTCGCCAGCCACCTCGACCTTGAACATGGTGCCGGCCAGCACCTGCTTGA
>SLCJ01000336.1 GCA_007125835.1 Verrucomicrobiales bacterium
GCCTCCCAGAGGTGCTTGACGGCGTTGCAGATTTCGTTGTTGGTGACGGTGATGAATTCGTCGATTAGGTCGCGGCACAGCTGGAAAGTGAGGTCGCCGGCGCGGCGGACGGCGGTGCCGTCGCTGAACACATCGACATAGCCTAGGTCGACTGGCTGCCCCGCGCGCACGGCGGCCGCCATGGATGCCTGATCGACGCCCTCGACGCCGACGACATGGATTCCCGGGTAATAACGTTTGAGCCAGCACGCGGTGGCGGCGGCGAGTCCGCCACCACCGATCTGAACATAAGCTTTGGTGAGCGGCGGCGTGCCCGCCATGACCACCTCGTCGGCGAGCGTGCCCTGCCCGCCCATCACGGCGAGGTCGTCGTAGGGGTGGATGAAGGGGTGGCCGCCCTCTTTGGCGGCGGCGAGGGCCTCACCTGCGGCATGGTCGTAGCTGTCGCCGCTGAGTACGACATCGACACAATCGCCCCCGTGGCGACGCACCGCCTCCTGTTTCATGTAGGGGGTGGAGCGCGGCATGAAGATGCGGGCACGGGTGCCGAAAATGCGGGCGGCCCTGGCGACTCCCTGGGCGTGATTGCCGGCGGAGGCGGCGACGACGCCGATGGCGCGCTCGTTTTCTCCGAGCAAGGCCATGCGATTGGCGGCGCCGCGCCATTTGTAGGCATTGATGGGGCCGAGGTCCTCGCGTTTGACCCAGACTGGAGTCGGCACGCCGGGAAAGGCCATGGATTCGAGTGGCGTGGGCCTACCGGCGCGGTAGACGCGCTGGCGGGCCATGAGGATTTCATTGGAGAGTTGGTCGGCAAGCGAAGCCATGGTAGGGGAAAATGGCGGCGGGTGGTGCCATGGTCAAGCTTGGGGAGCCAATTGCCGCCCCGGCGAGCGGCTTCTCCGTGTCCAGTTTTCCCGATTCACCGGCGGCTGTGTTGGAAAAAGTTGTTGGTTGCGAAACGGCGGGCCGTGCTATGCTGCCGCATGGCAAAAATCACTTTTCTGGGAGCATCGGGCATGGTGACCGGCTCGGCGACACTTGTCGAGGCGGCAGGCCGGCGGGTATTGGTTGATTTTGGCGCGTTTCAAGGGGGGCGCGACCTTGAGCGCTTGAACGAGAAGCCGGAGCAAATGGATGTGGCAACGCTGGATGCGGTGCTGCTCACCCACGGGCACCTCGATCACTGCGGAAGACTGCCTTTGCTTGCGAAAGCGGGCTACAAGGGGCACGTGCTGGCCACTCCGGCGACAATTGAAATGGCGGGATTGATCCTGCGGGACTCGGCGAAAATCCAGGAAAGCGAAACGGCGCGCCGCAATCGCAGGCGACGTCGGGCGGGATTGAGCGAGGAGGAGCCTGCGTTCACCACAGAGGATGCGGAGGCCATCCTGAAGTGCTTCCGCCCGGTGCCCTACAACGAAGCGGTGGAGGTGACTGATGGGCACCGCGCCGTGTTTGTCGAAGCCGGACACATGTTGGGATCCACATCAATCGATTTGGCGGTAAGCGAGGGTGGGGAGACCCGACACCTGATTTTCTCCGGCGACATTGGTCCGGGTTCGCTACCGATCCTGAAGGATTCGCGGTGTTTCACGCAGGCGGACCTGGTGGTTCTTGAATCCACCTATGGTGATCGCGACCACCGCAGCATGGGCGAGACCTTGGAAGAATTCGAAGAGATCCTTCACGAGGCAATCGAAGCCAAGGGACGAATACTCGTGCCGGCTTTCGCGGTCGGGCGCACGCAGCAGATCATCTATCACCTTGTCGAGTTGTTTCTCTCCGGGCGGGTCGAGCCTTTTCCGGTGTATGTGGACAGCCCGATGGCGAGCCGGGCCAACCGCATCTACATGCGCCACCCGGAGCTTTTTGATGAGGAATCACACAAGGTTTACAAGGCGCTTGAAGACAATCCGTCGCTGCGGCGCTTTTTCCACGAGACGGAGAGCGTCGAGGAGTCGATGGCGCTGAACAAGCAGGGAGGGCCGTGTTTGATCGTCGCCAGCTCCGGGATGTGCCATGCGGGGCGGATCGTCCACCACCTGCGGCACGGGTTGTGGCGCAAGGAGACCCATGTGATTATTGTCGGCTACCAGGCGCGCGGCACTCTAGGTCGACGGCTGGTGGATGGCGAGCCGCATGTACGGATGTTCGGCGAGCGCATCGCGGTGAAGGCGAAGATTCACACCCTTGGTGGATTCAGCGCGCATGCCGGGCGCAGTGCCCTGCTGGAGTGGCTGGCCTGCTGCGCCCATTCCGGGCCGAAGGTGGTGCTCAACCACGGGGAGGATGGCCCACGGGCCGCGCTGGCGGAGGCAATTCGCGAACGATTTGGGCTGGAAACTGCGATGCCGCAGATGGGGGAAACGCTGGAACTCAGCTGATGTGGATAGATCCGGGTGAATAAACGGCGGTGCACCCGGGTCTCACTTTCCCGAAGGACCCAAAATACCGCCATGAAACCCTATATCCTGATTCCTCTGCTTGCCGCCTTGGCGGCCCCGGTCGCCTGCCTGCCCGAACGCGCGGGCGAGCCCGACCCACCCTCCGAAACCGAGAACGTGGATCTTGCGGCGCTCGAACAGGAGGCCGAGATCCTCCGCCTCGAAATCGAACGGGAGCGTCTGGCGCTCCTGCGGGGCGAGCTTTCCACTCTGGATCATGATTCCGCATTCCCGGCAGCCGACGAGGTCGGCGAGCCACTTCCTTCGGAAGAACCGCTGCCGCCCGATCCGGTCGCCGACACCACCCTGGAAAGTGAACCCACAATGCCTGTGGCAGCCTCTCAACCCGGCGACCAAGCCGCTCAAGCCGCCGTCGTAGCCGCTCCGTCCACCGCCCTCGCCGAGACGACCATGGCTGCCGGGCAACCTGCTGATTTCGGGATCGACTATTTCTATGAAACCCTCTCCCCCCACGGGCAATGGTATGACACGCCAGAATACGGATTCGTCTGGCAGCCTGCGGTTGCGATGCAAACCCCGCAATGGCGTCCTTTCCTCGACGGGCACTGGGCCTACACGGATTATGGCTGGATGTGGATGTCCGAGGAACCCTTCGCCTGGGCGGTCTACCACTATGGCCGTTGGGCGGAATTGCACGGCGTAGGCTGGGTGTGGCTGCCCGGCTATCACTGGGCCCCCGCCTGGGTTTCCTGGCGCGCCAGCGACACCTACATTGGCTGGGCTCCCCTGCCTCCGGAAACCCTGCATCTCACCACCTACCGTACGGGCCACGGGTTCGACTCGTGGTATGGCGTGCCGCAGGCCCACTACGTGTTCCTGGAGGTCTCGCTTTTCCACCGTCCTGTGCGCAGGCATTACCGACCTTGGAACGCACAAACGACGATTTTCAATCAAACCGTCAACATCACCCACATTCACATCGAGAACCATGTGACACACATCCGCGGACCACAATATCTGGTAGTGAACGAAAAATGCGGCGGACACATTCCCCGCTATCAGGTCCAAAGGGTTCACCCGCGGCACAGAACCGGGAACGACCTCGGAGCGCATGTGCGGGACGGGCGTCATGTGGAGGTCGCCGCGCCGCGCATCCGGCGTGACATCCGGTCTGCGAGCGGCCCGCGCGAGGCGCGCCGCATTGAAAGGGCAGTCCATGCCCGCGATCGCAGCCGACCTGATCCGGAAGTCATCCGCGATTTCGCCCGCAACCGCGCTCGGGATCAGGTCGTGGTTCCGCAGAACCGGGAGCAATTGGCAGCCCTGAGGCAACAGCAAAGAGATGCATCGCGCCGTGAGGCTGATGATCGCCAGGCACGCGAGGCAAGGGCCAGGCCGCAACGCGAGGTGGCCGAGCGCGATGAACGAAGCCGCCGGGATCGCGGGCAAGCCGAACAGCGACAGCGTGGCGAGCGGGAAAGACAGCAGCGAGATGTGGCTGAACAGGCTGAACGCGAAGCACAAGACAGGCGGGACAGGCAGCAAAGGGAAACCCGGGCACGGCCACAGCAGGAACTGGCCGAGCAGCGCCGGGCCGAGGCCGATGATGCGCAGCAGCGTGCCGAGGGGGAGAGACGTCAGCGAGAGGCGGCTGAACGTGAGGCTAGGGCCAGGCCACAGCAGGAAGCTGCGCAACGCGAGGCGAGAGACAGACAGCAGCGCGAGGTCGCAGAGCGGCAACAAGCCGAACAACGACAGCGTGGCGAGCGGGAAGCCCAGGCACGACAGCAGCGAGAGGCTGCTGAACGTGAGGCTAGGGCCAGGCCACAGCAGGAAGCTGCGCAACGCGAGGCGAGAGACAGACAGCAGCGCGAGGTCGCAGAGCGGCAGCAAGCCGAACAACGACAGCGTGGCGAGCGGGAAGCCCGGGCACGACAGCAGCGAGAGGCTGCTGAACGTGAGGCACGTGCCCGCCAACAGCGCGAGGCCGCCGCACGGCAGCAAGCCGAACAGCGACAGCGCGCCGAGCGGGAAGCCCAGGCACGAAAGCAGCGAGAGGCTGCTGAAGGTGAGGCTAGGGCCAGGCAACAGCAGGAAGCTGCGCAACGCGAGGCGAGAGACAGACAGCAGCGTGAAGCTTCCGCCCGTGAGGCACGTGCCCGCCAACAGCGCGAGGCCGCCGCACGGCAGCAAGCCGAACAGCGACAGCGCGCCGAGCGGGAAAGACAACAACGCGACGCTGCGGAGCGCGAGGCACGCGCCCGCCAGCAACGCGAGGCTCAGGCACGGCAACAGCGCGAAGCCGCAGAACGTGAGGCCAGAGACAGACAGCAGCGTGAAGCTGCCGCCCGCGAGGCACGTGCCCGCCAGCAACGCGAGGCTCAGGCACGCCAGCAGCGTGATGCCGCGGAACGTGAGGCCAGAGCGCGCCAACAGCGCGGGGCAGCGGAACGCGAAGCCAGATCCAGGCAGGAGCGGGAATCTGGTGCACGACAGCAACGAGAGTCAGCAGGCCGGGGCGACCGAGGCCGCGGAGACCGCTGACCCCCGTTTTCCCCGCGCTGCCCCCCGTTTTCCCCATCCACCCATTCCCTCTTTCGCGGCTATCCCCTCATTCCGCCTTGTCGGGCGGCTGGAGAGTGCTTCTCCGCGCCTTTACGCCTCTGCCTGTTGAGTTTGAGCCCTGCTGCGGTAAGCCAGGGCCGATCCCAGGGAGGAGAGCCACGCCGCACCGAAGAGGAGAAGTCCGGCCCAACCGCTGGCGGGAAGGATCGACGGCGGGGGAGATATGCTGGAGGGAAGGCCCAGCAGCGCGAGATGGATTTGATTCCACATCCATCCCACGAGCCATAGGATAACCCAAATGGCACCGGCGTAGGCTGCCGACATTTGCAGCGCTCCCATAAACCGACGGCCGATCAGGAATGTCCCAAGACCAGGGGTCGCCGCAATGTTAAGCAGCAGCACATTGCGGAAGGAGAGCTGGAGCGTCGGCAGCATGGTGCCTGCGGACGCTGGTCAATCAGCTTGGCGGGTCTGGGCGTAACCGCGCAAAAAGCCCGCACACTGGGCAATATCGGGCACGGAATGATCCCAGTTCGCCTCGTATTCGATGGACACATTGCCCGCGAATCCGTGGCGGCCCACCTCATCGAGAATGGCGGCCAGTCGGATCACTCCGGTGCCGAACGGAATGTCCGGCGAACCCTGCTCAATGGTCGAGCGATCTTTCATGTGGAACGCATTGATACGATCGGCCGTCTTGCGGATGGATTCCAGCGGATTGAGGCCGGAGGTGGCCCAGTGACCGATATCGGCGCAGATGCCCATGTGGGGGTCGCGGTCCTTGATTTGATCGTAGATCCACTCGGGATTCCAGATCTTGTAATTCGGGTCGTTCGGGCGTTCGGGGTGGTTGTGGTAACAAACCTGAATCTTGTATTCGGCGGCAAGTTTCTCGGAGAGATCCAAGGAATCCACCGACTCGGTGGTGATGCCGTAGATGCCGAGGCGTTTGGCGAAATCGAAGATCTGCCTGGCACCCCCTTCGTTGTTCGGGATGCCCACCACCCCGTAGTTGACGGGTGTGATCCCTTTCGAGCCCGCCTCGTCAAGGAACCTCTGGATCAGATCCTCGGAGGCATTGTGGTCCCAGCGGGCGTCACCTGTATCGGCGCTGAAGCGTTGCCCTGGATAGACTTCGATCGCATCCACGCCGGCCGTGGCGGCCCTGTCGAGCGCCTCAAGCAGGGTGAAGCGGTTGAAACTCCAGGCCTGGACGGCAATGGCGAACCCCGCAGTAGTGAGTGCGGCGTCGGGGATGGGAGCGGCAAGGGCAGGAGTTCCGCGCAAGGCGGCACCGGCGGCACCGGCTCCAAGAAGGGCGAAAACGTGGCGTCTGTTCATGGTAGGATGGGAGAAGAGTTGGAAACGGCGATCAAGCTGGGGCGGATCAGGCGATTTGTCAAACCTTGTAGAGGGGCGCTACTGCATGTCTTTTTTGGCCAGTTCGCTCTCCAGATGTCCCAGGAAAGCCTCTACATTCGGGTGGGCGGTGGCCACGAAACGCGAAAATTCCTTCCCTTCCGAATCAAAGAGAATGATGGTGGGAAAGCCGCGAACCTCGTGCTTGCGCACGTGCGGCTCGTTGGCCTCGCGGACTGCGTCGTCACCCCTTGGCATGTCTACTTTTGCCAAGATGAATTTTTCGGAGGCTTTGTCGAGGAATTCCTGTTGGGAAAAAACCCTTTCGTTCATCATCTGGCATGGCGGGCACCAATCCGAACCGGTGAACTCGGCCATCACCGGCTTGCCAGTCTCGACCGCCTTGGCAAATGCGGCATCGAGGTCGTGGACCCATGGGCCATCGTCCGCGACTGCGGCGGCGGAAGAGAACAGAGTAAACAAGAGCCCGACAGCAAGTCGGCGCGGCTGGAAAGAAAGCAGATTTTTCATAATACTTGAGTGTGATAAGTGAAGGAGAGTGCCGGACTACTCGCTGCCTACGGGCTTGAACCGCTTCATGGCAACAAGCAAGCGTTGGCGACCTCAGCTCTTCACTCAATGGAAACGCTCTCCTGGCCGCCCTTTGTTCAAGAATCTACCGCCGGCACGGCCCGGACGCCCGCGTTGGAGGCGGATTGATCCGCCTTGTCGCTGGGAAACTGGTACGTGCGCAGGCCAAACAGCGGCAGCACGGCGAGCAGGTGGTCGAATATGTCGGCCTGAATCGATTCGTATTCCGCCCAAGCGGTGGTGTCGGTGAAAAGGTAAATCTGGAGGGGCAGGCCGCGCGGCCCGGGTTCGAGTTGGCGAACGAGGAATGTCATGTCCTGCCGCACCTTGGGGTGGGCCTTGATGTAGGCGATGCAGTAGGCGCGGAAGCAGCCTATGTTGGTGAGACGCCGCCCGTTGATCATTTCCGAAAGGTCGGCATTTCGCGCGGCATTCCATTGATCGATTTCACCGATTCGCTCATCGAGATAGGGGCGCAGCAGCTGGAAGCGAGTGAACCGCCCCATCATTTCCTCATCCATGAAGCGGATCGACAGGGAGTCGATGGGTATCGAGCGCATCACCCGCCGGCCGCCACTTTCCTGCATTCCACGCCAGTTGCGGAAGGATTTGGAAATCAGGTCGTAGGTCGGGATGGTGGTGTAGGTCTGGTCCCAATTGCGCACCTTGATGGTGGTCAGCGAGACGTCGATCACGTCGCCATCGGCGTCGTTGGCAGGCATTTCGATCCAATCCCCCACCCGCACCATGTCGTTCACCGAAAGCATGA
>SLCJ01000123.1 GCA_007125835.1 Verrucomicrobiales bacterium
AGCGAGCCGTGGACCTTGTGTGGGCCGATTGGATATCTCGTCCGCGAGGGGGCGCGGGCGGGATGCGGAAATGGGGTGATGCGTTCCTGGTTACGCGTAGCGGCGGCGGGTGAGTGCGAGCAGGCCGGCGATCAGGCCCAGAGCTGCTGAAGCTGGCTCGGGGATAGGAACAAATGTGTAGGTTAGCGAAATTTGGGAACCTTCGGCTAATTCTAAGCGGAAAGCTGTTGCATCAGTTGCCGGAGATATCGAAGGGTTGTGCGCGAAGCGCACCTCGAAGGGTGAAGCGCCCTGCACTGCAGCGAGAATCGCGGGATCGTAGTCATCACCGGCCCCGGTGACCATAAAGGTCTGCGAAAAATTAATAGGAAAGGGAGCGGATATCTCGCTGAAGGGAGCGCCGCCATTGCCTGTGCCGTTACCAGTTCCGGTCCAATTGAAGCCATTCAGTGTGATGTCTCCGCCGCTGCTGATGCTGAATCCACTGCCGTCGGCTCCGTTGGTCTGGAAGCCTTCGTAGTTCAGTACGAGCGAGACGCTGAAGGATTGGAGGGTGCCGAGTAAAGCATCGAATGGCTGGGCGATGAGGATTGGGTCAGTCGAGCCGTCCGTTACGCTGTAAAAGGAGTCGCCAGTGCCGACGATACTGCTGTCGATGAGAACAACGGTGCTGTCGTAGGTGAAAGTCTGAGCCAGGGTCGATGCGCTAGCGGGGACAGCGGAGATGCCCAGCATGAGAGTTGCAAGGCCGAGGATGTTGGATCCGCCAAAGCGGCGGGATTGGGGGGTATGGCTTGGTTTCATTTTTTCGGTTGGAGTGACACTTCATACATGGCCAATTGTGTTTTGCCAAGCTATTTTGGCGCTATGACCCCATTTTTTGGGACGACAAAAACAAAAAATGGAACGCAAAATTTCTCAAAATTTAGGGTTTCCCCGGCCGGGAGGCCGCGGGAGGTGGAGCTGACGCCTGCGGCGGAGGCTCGGTTCAAGGAGTTGTATCTGCTGGCGAATAAGCAACAAAAAATTGGCAGGCAGAGTTTAGGAGGGTATGGTTTAGAGGGATGTTTCGGGTTGGATTGGTGGGAATGGGGGCTATGGTGTGTGTCATTCTGTGATGAGCCTGTGTCTGTATTTTGACAGAATTTTCTGAGTGGAAGCGTTTTTTTCTTTTCATTTTCAATGAATTATGCTTTTTAGAGGAACGAAGATGGAAGATTCTCAGAGCAAGCGGGCGTCCGACTGGCGTTTCCGGCGTGCTTTCGCCGTGCTGGTTTCTATTCTTGTGTTGGGTGGCGGGTTCGGAGTGAGCATGTATTTTTACATTGAGAACCGGGAGTCCACGCTTGCCCAGCTTCGAGAGCTTGTGGTGCGGGATGCGGTCAGCCAGGGGACGTTGGTGAAGAATCGGATTCAGGGGTATGAGCGGTCGATGGCGGCGCTTCGGGAGGTGTTGCTGCGTGATTCTGACATGGAAGGGGATGATTTCCGGAGGCTTGCGGCGCGCGCTTTTCCGGATCTTCAGGCGCAGGCAGCGGTGGTGTTGGCGGATGTCGAACCGGGGGGAGGGGGGCTTCGTGTGCGTTCGAGTTTCGGGAGCCAGCTTCCGGGTGCCAGTGTCGGCGCGCAGCTTGGCGGCGATGGCGAAGAGACCGGGTTTTTCGCGGTGGGCGGGCCTGTTTCGATGGCTGTCGAGCCCGGGATTTCCTTTGAGTTTATTCGCGGCGAAGATGGTTCTCTTGCTCATTTTTTGCTGTTTCTGTATCCGATCGAGAGTGACGTGCCGGATTCTCCCGCGAGCTTGTTGGCGGGGATGTTTTCGGTGCAGGCCCTGATGGAGTCGTCGCTGGATGCGGGTGTGCGTTTCAGCTACGACGTGATGTTTTTTACCGAGCGGTCGCCGGGCGATCGCCAGTTGCTTTTCTATTCACCGGCGGTGTATCGTGAAGTGCCGCAGCTGCCTGATTTGAGGGAGGCGGCGACTGGGGCCACTCAGCGGTTCACGTTGCAGGTGGGCGGCGATCAGGGGGTATTGGTTTTCACTCCGTCGACTCAATGGCTGCGGCGCAATGAATCGCCGCTGCCGAAGGTGATTTTCGTGCTGGGGATGCTGCTGACTTCCTCGGTGGGTAGTGTTTTTCTGTTCAAGGCCCGGCGTGAGCGCGAGGTCAGGCGGCAGGTGGCCGAGCGCACGGCCGAGCTGGCGCTCAGTCACCGAAACCTGGATGAGAGCCGGAGCACGCTTTCTTCGGTGCTGGAGGCTTGCCCGGAGGGTATTCTCGGGCTGGATGGCGAGGACAGGTGGACCTTTGCCAATCGCGCCTACCTTGAGATGGCGGGGATTCCTGAAAGGGTGGATTGCATTGGGCGCACGAGTGGGGAGATCCTAGCCCGGGCGAAGCACGCCAACCGGGACCTGTTGGTGCTCTCGGATGGTGATCCCGAGGGGGTTTTGCCGCGCGGCAAGCCGGGTAGGCTGGAGTCGTCTGTCACATTGGCCGACGGCGGGCAGCGGCATCTCGACATTCATGCATCGCCGATCCGGGATCGCGAGGGCAAGCTTGTCGGGCGTGTGGTGATCCACAGCGATATCACCGAGCTGCGGCGGCGCATCAACGCCTTGCAGCGAAGTCGTGAACGCGTGCAGCTGCTTGTCTCGGGAACAGCCACTGCGATTGTCGAATGGGACACGAAACTGCGAATCATCGGGTGCAATCCGGCGGCCGAGAAGCTATTTGGCTGTGATGTGTCGGAGATGAAGGGGCAGGGCGTGGAGTGGTTCTGTGGTGGTGGCGAAGGCAAAGAAGCGGCCCGGGCGCTTCGATCCTGCTTGGAAGACCGAAAGATCCTGATTCCCCAGGTGCGTGAGCACATCACGCGGCGAGGAGTCCGAATCACTTGTGAATGGCAGAACACCCCGCTCATTGGCGAGGACGGAACGGTTCTTGGAATCACCTCCTTCATCTACAACATTACCGAGAGGGAGAGGGCCGCGTTGGCTCTGCGCAAGCGCGACGTGATTCTGAGCGCCCTTGCCTCGTCCTCGGTTGGTTTCCTGGAAGCGGACGGGTGGGAGCAGGAGAGTCGCGAGTTGCTGCGCAAGCTGGTTGAGACCCTGGGTTTGTCCCGGGTGTTTCTGGTGCGTACGCCGGAGGGAGGAAAGGGTGGGGCCTATACCCTTGTCGAGTGGTCTCACCCGACGCGTTCGGCGGGAGGTGGCGACCGGGCGTCCGATTCGGGGCAGGACGATCTTCATGAGAGGCTTGGCGGCGGACAGTTGCCGGGTTGCCTTGTGGAGGGGCGTGAGATTTTCGGTCATGCTGCGGATTTCCCGGAGCCCATGCGCAGTTTGTTCCTGGCGCAGGATGCGGTGTCTGTCCTCGTTTTGCCGGTGATTCTTCAAACCGAGGGATTGTGGGGCTTCCTTCGTTTCGACCAGTGTGAGCGCGAGCGTGAGTGGAGCGGCGAGGAGATTGATGCGATGCGGGTAGTGGGTTCGGTATTGGGTGGTGCTCTTGCCCGCCAGGCACTGACCAAGGAGCGTCTGCAGATGGAGAAGCGACTGCTACTCGCCCAGAAACGTGAGAGCTTAGGTTTATTGGCAGGAAGCCTGGCCCGTGATTTCAACGGCCTGCTGACGGGAATGCTCGGCAATGCCTCGCTTGCCCGTGCCGTTGCCGAGACGGATTCCGAGATTGACAATTGTCTCGCGGAAATCGAAACTGCGGGGTTACGGGCGGCGGCATTGTGCCGTGAAATGCTGGCCTTCTCGGGGCGAAGTGAGTCGCACACTGGATTGGTGAGTCCCAACCTCATTGTCCTCGATGTGCTCAACACGCTTGAGCGGGAAGCTGGCAACAATCTGTCGATTCGCAAGGACCTGGCGGACGGGTTGCCGGTGATTGATGGCGACATTGGGCAGCTTCGCGAGGCGATTGGAGCGGTGCTGCGCAATGCGGTCGAGGCTGTTGGGTCGGGACGGGGCGTGGTGCGGGTGACTACCCGCCCGGCGCCGTCGGATGGCGGTGTGGATTGGGTGGCGATTCAGATCGAGGACACGGGGCCTGGGATGGACGCGGGCACCCGCGACAGGGCCTTGGATCCTTTTTTCTCGACCAAGATGGCCGGCCGTGGGCTGGGCCTGCCCCATGCGTTCTCGGCGGTGGAGGCCCACTGCGGGCGATTGATTGTGGATAGTGAGCCCGGCCGGGGCACCATTGTGACCTTGCTGCTGCCAAGCCGCAGGCCCGAAGCGTCTCCCAAAGTGCCTAAGCCGGAGGAAGTGCCTGGCGACCTGAGTGTATCGGGACGGGCGCTTCTTGTGGGCGAGGGTGGGAGCGCGACCCGGCAGGCCGCCGACGGTTTGCGGCGCATCGGTTTCCAGGTGGTGGAAGTGGGGGGGATCGACGAGGCATTGCGGAATACGGCTCAACACCTTGCCCATTATCGGTTGGTGGCGGTCGAGCCAGCGGCCGATGGTGTCGAGCCGGCTACCCTCAACCGCCTGCGCCGTCTTGGGAGTTCGTCTGTTCTCTTGCTCCTTACAGCTCCCGGCAACTGTCCCTCCTCCCTGAGGCATTTCGCAAGCGAGGGAATGGCGGTGATGGTCGCCGCCAACGCCTCGATTGAAGAGATGCGGGAAGCGGTTTTTGAGGTCTTGTCGGGGGTAAATGCCCGGGTGTGATTGGCGGTGACGCCGACATGCCTGGCAATCCTCCTTGGCAAGAGCGCATTTCCGGCTTTGTTTTCCCGCTGTGCCTGACTGCCTCTATTCTCTGCCAGTCCCTCTCCTTCTCGGAGGGGCCACCGCCACCGGCAAGTCGGATGTCGCCGTGGCGCTGGCCCTGGCGGTGGATGGTGAGATTGTGAATGGCGACCCGTTTCAGATGTGGGCAGGGGTTCCCATTCTCACCGCGCAGCCAGCGCCTGAGCAGAGCCGCCGGGTGCCGCATCATCTTTATGGATTCGCGCGCCCGGGAGAAGAGCGAAATGCCGCTGGTTTTGCCGGGATTGTGAGGGAGAAGTGCGAGCGAATAGCCGCCACTGGGCGACTGCCGATTGTTGTTTCAGGGAGCGGCCTCTACCTGCGGGCTATCGCAGGGGGGCTGGATATGGATATTCCGGCGTCGGATCCGGAAGTGCGTGCCGGACTGGAGAGCCGGTCTCTCGCTGACTTGGTGGATGAGCTTACCCGGCTGGACCCCGAGGAGGCTGCCAGGATTGATTTGCGCAACCCCAGGCGTGTGGTGAGAGCCCTGGAGATCTGCCTGGTTTCCGGGAAGCGGGCTTCAACGCTGCGAAAACGGCAGCATGACTCCCTTAAACCTTCGCCTGCTGGAGTGTGGCTTGATGTCGGGCGCGACATGCTCCGTGACCGGATCGCACGCCGCTGCCAATGGATGTTCGAGGCCGGTGTCTTGACCGAGGTTGAGCAGCTTGATTGCGTCGGGGCGGGTGAAGCGGTGGACCGGACTCTCGGCCTGCGCGAGGTGCGCGCCTGTCTTCGGGGCGAAGCTACTCGTGCGGAGGCCACAGCCGCGCTCACGAGCGCCACGTGGCGTCTTGCCAAACGCCAGCGCACGTGGTTCCGCAAGGCGAACGATTTGATTGCCCTGCCTTATGTTCCCGATGCGGAAAATGCCGTCCGGCAGGCCGCCGAGGCGATTCTCCGCCTTTTTCGTTTCAGCTGATCCATGCTATGCTAGGAGCGAATGAATGCTCCTCTACCCATTGTCGAGACGGTTTCGCTTCCGCATGGCTCATACCAGGTTTTATTAGGCCCGGGCTTGCTGGACAGCCTTGGCGCGGCGTGCCGCCGGGCCTGTGCGGCCATGGAGGTTGCGTTGGTTTCGGATGAGACGGTGGACTCCCTTCACGGAGCGGCGGCGGCGGCGGCGCTTGAAGGTGCGGGCATGCGGGTGGTTCACATTGTCGTGCCTGCGGGAGAGGCGTCGAAATCGATGGAAATGGCGGAACGTTGTTGTCGTGAAATGACGCGAGGTGGCCTGGGGCGCAACAGTCTTGTGGTGGCCCTTGGGGGTGGTGTGGTGGGTGACTTGGCTGGGTTCGTGGCGGCGATCCACTACAGGGGCGTGCCCTACGTGCAGGTGCCGACGACCATCGTCGCGCAAGTCGATTCTTCAGTGGGCGGGAAGACGGGGGTGAATCTCGCCGAGGGAAAAAACCTCGTGGGAGCGTTCCATCAGCCAAAGCTGGTGCTGGCGGACAGCGACCTACTTGCCACTTTGCCTGATCGCGAGTTCAGGGAGGGGTTTGCCGAGGTGATCAAGCACGCGGCGATCCGCGACCCGGAGATGCTTGATGCCGTGGTGGCTTTGGATCCGCAAGCACGCCACGACCTCGCGCCGCTCATGGCACGCAATGTGGCCATCAAGGCGCGCATTGTGGAGGCGGACACCGAGGAGCGCTCCGGCTTGCGGGCGCTGCTCAATTTCGGACACACGATCGGCCATGGCATCGAGGCCGAGGCTGGGTATGGGGGAATGCTTCATGGCGAGGCCATCAGCCTGGGCTTGCGGGCGGCGCTGGACCTTTCTGTGCGGCACGCGGGTCTTTCGCTAGGATTTGCGGAGCGAGTGATGCGGGCGCTTCGGCACTTCGTGTTACCGACAACTCTGGGTCCGGATTTTTCCACCGAGGGGATACTCAAGCGGTTGGCTCTGGACAAAAAATTCGAGTCAGGGGCGATTCGGTTTGTCCTGCTCAGGGCTCCAGGAGACGCATTCGTGTCGTCGGATCTGAGCGTGGAGCAGATTGCCGGGGCGATTGAGCGACTTCGCGCCGACATGGATTGAGGTGCACGGCCCCGTGTCGCCGGATGCGGGCAAGAGGCGGGTGATCATTCGGCGTAGTAGACGAGGTGGAGGATGCGCCAGCCATCCGGGCCACGGATGATGGTGAAATGGTTCCATCCCCGAACTCTGCCCGAGTCCTTGGCCAGTTCCCAGCGCACGGAGGCTTGGGCGACTCGGTCGTTGCGGCTGACCAGGAATTCCGAGGAAAGAGGGTATTCGCGCATGGGGGTGGCCGCATTGCGGTGCGCTTGGACCTGAGTCTCGATGAACGGATCTCGGGCCATCGTTTTGACATCATGTCCCGGGGCGATAAATTGGATTACGGCTTCCGTGTCGAAGAGATTGCGATAGCCCTCCATGTCGCCCGCCGACCAAACTTCGAAATAATTTTCGACAAAGGCCAGGATTTCCGGTTCGAGGGGATGGGCGGGCGCGTTCGCTTCAGGGGCGGCTGGCTGTGTGCATGAGGCACTCCAGAGCAGGAGGCCTACGCATGCCGGAGGCAGGCAACGGAGCCAAACGTTCCGGCGAGGGGTGCCGATCGGGGTGGCGGTGGGGGCGGCGGGTGAGCTCGGAATCATGGCTGGCCGATTCAGTGGGCGGGGGCCGCGTCAGGGAGTGGAGCCCGGTCCTTCGGGCCCGAGCAATTCGCGCTGCCATTCAAGCAGCCTTCCGTTGGTTTCCGTATGTTCACCCAGGACGATGGATTCCAGAGTTTTGCGGGCGGCGATTACCGAAGGATCGATGTCGAGCCGAGCGGCGGCGGCGTCGCGCAGGGCTTTGAGCTGGTCGACCTTCTCTTCGAAATCCTTGGGGCGCTTGGAGCGTTTGCTGCGCTGGCGCTCCGGCCACTCTCGTTCGGGCAGCG
>SLCJ01000220.1 GCA_007125835.1 Verrucomicrobiales bacterium
GCCCATCCGCTTCGCCTCCACCAGCCCGGAACTCCAAGCCGCCCTCGAACCCGTCGCCGCCCGCCACCTCGGCCAAACGGCTTCCACGGCCCACATCGAGGCTCTGCGCAGCGACCTCGTAAACGCCGCCGCCGCCGCCGGATTCAAACGTTCCCGTGTTCGCCTGGCGCGAGAAATCGACACCGACGGCGTCGAAATCATTATCTCGGCCACATCGCCGCCGCCTGTCAACGTAGGTGAGATCGCCATCACCGGCCTGGAGCGCACCCGAATCGAGCGGGTCGAGAGCCGCTTTGCCCCGCTTCAAGGCACCACCTACGATCCCCGTGAATTTCACGAGCAAATCGGCTTCCTGCTCGAGACAGGTGCCTTCTCCGGAATCCAACTCACCGAGGTCTTCGACACTGAAGACGATGTCATCCACCTCCTGGTTGAAACAGAAGAGGAACCTCCCATTCGAATTGGGGCCTATGGTGGTGTGGGCAGCTTCGAGGGGTGGATCGGGGGCCTTCTGTATGAGAATTTCAATGCCGGCGGCCACCTCCACCAGCTCACCTCCAGAGTCGAAATGTCGGGCGTCGGACCGCTCGGCACCGCCGAATATACCATCCCACGCATTCTCCAGACCAATTGGGACGCCGGCCTCAATGCCTCGCTCCTCTACCGCGACTTTGACGGCTATGCCCCCCTCACCGCCTCCCTCTCGGTGCCATTATCCCGCACCTGGGACAATGGCCACCAACTGCGCCTCGAAGCCGGAGCCTCGCTCACCTCAATCAGCCGACTACGCATCCCCCGCAACCTCGCCGGCCCTACCGACTACCAAACACTTCACGCCACAATCAGCCATACCATCAACCGCACCGACAGCCGCCTCGCACCCACCAGCGGCTGGCGAATCCGCCACCAGCATTCCGTCGTCTGGAGCCCGGAATCCGAGATCCCCATGTTCACCCGCCACCGCGCCGGCCTCGCTACCTACTTTCCCTTCGGCGACCGCCACAACCTCGCCCTCGGACTCTCCGCCACCGGCATCCTCACCTCGGAACCCGAACGGATTCCAATCAACGAGCGCGTCTTCGCCGGTGGGGCGAACTCCCACCGCGCGTTCCGTAGCCGCGAATTCGGCCCAAATACACCGGACCTCCGTTACAATATCGGCGGCCTCGCCGAACACCTCGCGCAAGCGGAATGGTCCACACGGATTGTCGGCCCCCTCGCTCTCGCCGTGTTCGCCGATGCCGGCGATGTATTCGAACGCTCAAGTGACTGGGACCCCGGCTCCTGGCGCTTCGGATACGGAGCCGGCCTGCGCCTCAATCTCCCCACTGGCCCCATACGCCTCGACTACGGCCATAACCCCTCGCGCGAACCAGGTGAACGCTCCGGTGCCCTCCACTTCTCTCTCGGCATCACCTTCTGATCGCTCTCATTCGCTCCGCCCGGAAAATCCCCCAACCACGGGATAACGCCTCCGCCGTGGAGGCGATCATTGGTCGCCTTCCCGCAATGCGAAACAGCGCCTGAGAAAGCCAACGCCCAGCCACACACAGCCCGGCAACCACCCTGATCGAATCCGACTTCGATCCCGATGCCCCCCACCTCAGAACTTCAAACTCTAAACTTTCAACTGATCTCCCCCCACCCCACAAGCCCCAAAACCTAATCCCGAGAACCACCCACCACGTACCTCTCCCGCGCCTCGGCAAGCAGTTTCACACCTTCCCGGAGGCACCTCACGGCCTCGTCTCCCACATCGTCGGCCGCCGCCGACCACGCACGGTTGAACTGGCGCTCGGCGGCCGCAAAGCGGTCCATCATCCGCGCGTAGCCCGCCATCCCCAGTTGCTCGATCACGGCGGCCCTTCCAAACTCCAGAGGTTCGAAAAAGCGCTCGCGCAAGTCGTCCACCCCGTCACGCAGGCGGCGAAGCACGCTCTCGTCATCCACCGGAGTGACATCAATCTCTTCGGCAAGCCTTTTGGCCACCACCAGCGCCTCATCCAACAGCGCCGGGGTCGGCACACCCGATGCCCCTACACCCGCCACCGCGCTCTTCTCCAGCGCAAGCCGCCGCGCACGCCTTCCCATGAGAGCACCCCCGAGCAGCAACAAAGCCGCCACCCCGAACAACCACCACTCCCGCCACAGGCGCATCGAAAATTGTTTCACATGAATCCGACTCACCCCCGCCTCGCGGAGAATCCGCAATTCATCCTCTCCGATAACCAGCGGCACACCCGCCGGCCCGGGCTCCAACACCGGCCGCGGAGCTTCCCCAGCTCCTCCCACGTGGCCAGCAGGCGCATGCAATTCCACACGATCGCGGGCCGGATCTATGCGCTCCACCGGCACAAGATAGGCCGTCGTGCCCGAAAGCACCCCAAGCACCAAACCCAATGCAACCATCAATGGACCAAGGATTTTCATCATTCAGGACTCCAAAAGCAACACAGTGAAATTAATCCCCAAGGACAACAGCGCCTCTCCCACAATCAACCCCGCCGCAAAAGGCACACCCCACGCCTCCGCCCATCCCCGCCCTTTCCAAGTGCGCACCCCCATGTTCAACAGGCAACCCACCCCGTAAGTCGCAATAAAAGCAAAGGGCAGAAACATCGAAATCCCCACCAGCACACCCAGCCCCGGAAACGCACCCAGGCCCAGCAATCCGCCTAATAAAGATCCGAACCCGTAAAGCGCGTACGGCATTTCCCCACCCTGGACACCCGTGATCACCGCCTGCAGGGCCATCGCCTGCGGAGCCGGCATGTCCGTCCCGGGGCCCACCGGCGCGCCAAATTGCAGGCGGTTCGCCTCGACAATCAAAAACAACACGAACATCGAAATCACCGGTCCGATCCACACCACACACAGCTGGATGAACTGCTGGCGCCGCGGCTTCGAACCCACCAGATACCCGGTCTTCATGTCGCCCATCATGTCAGACGCCAGCGTGATCGCCACACACAACGCAGCTCCCAACAAAACAGCCCCCAAAACAGCCCCCGACCCCGCCAGCATCAGCACCAGCACTATGGTAAGGAGCGACATCCCCGAAATCGGCGACCAGTCCGTCATCCCGGCACACTGCGAAATGATCACCCCTGCAAACCAGATCCAAAGTGCCCCGATGATTGCAATAATCCCCGCGCGTACATGCGGGTTCACCCCTGCCAGCCAGCCGGGACGCGCATACGCCGAACGCATGAACTCACCCCGCCGCTCGTCATCCCACTCAACCGCCCATTCTAAAGCCGCCTCTTCACTGGAAAATCCAATTTGATACCCCTGGAACGCCGCCGTCTCCACCCGCGTATCCACTGCCTCCGCCGACACAGGGCAGCGCTCAGGATTGATCGGCCGCGTTCCGGCGATATCAGCAGCCACAAACAACACACACAGCCCAAGCACCGCCGCCACCAGAATCGTCTTTAGACCCAATTCATCGCCACCGCCGCGGATCTTCCCCGCCGCAGCAATCGAACGCACCGCCTCGCGAATCGCCGGCAAGGAAAAAAGCACGCCCATCAGCGCCCCCCCGAGCAACAGGCCGATCCCCAGCGGGCGGGTGAAATTCGCCAGACTGTAGGCCGCCGCCGCCTCCGGTGCCGTGCCGGCTGGCATCCATCCCGAATTCCACGCCACTGGCGTGATTAAAAAATAAGCCAGGATTCCGCCCGCCAGCACAAACAAACCAGCCTTGCCCGTAATATAACCAGCCCCCAGCGCAAAGGGCGCAATCGCCAGGATCAGCGGAAACTCCGGCGGCAGCCCCAGCCAGCGCCCGAAATCAATCGCGTTGTCCGAAAACCGCTTGTCCGGCCGCCCATCACCCGTGCGATCCACCCGTGCCGAAAGCACAGCATCCGCGTCGGGGTTTGCCGCTCGCGCACGTGCCGTCGCTTCTTCGTCCACCTCCGCCGGATATCTCCAACCAATATCCTGATACCCGAAAAACGGACGCGTCGCCCATCCGGCGCGTCGATGCCGCAGATCCTCCCAATCCAGCTCTCCCTGATGCGCCAGCCACGCCCGCCGCACCAGCTCCTCACCATAGGGCGTGGCCGCCAGCGCCTGATCAAAAGCAGCGCCCTTCTCCCGCAATTCCCGCCGCAGCGCCAGAAGATCCTCCGCAGCCCCGTCAGCCGCCTCCTCCACCCGCTCCCGCAAAGCCTGCCGCGCCAGCGCCCGCTCCCCCAACACCAACACTTCCTCCGGCGCCTCCCGGGCCTCAATCCACCCCGCTATCATTCGCGTATGCTCGCGCTGCACCGGGGTAATCCGATCCCGCTCGACCAACGCATCCAATTCCTCGATCGCCGCCTCGCGCTGGATCGCTGGCAGTCCCGCCGGCAGATACACCAGCGCCCCGAGCACACATCCGGCCAACAGCACCACCGCCTTGGCCGGGCCAGCCCCCGGGGATTTCAGAATCGTCGCCACCCCGGTCGGACTCGGAAAGCGCAGCCTCTCAATATCCAGCATCTGCTTGCGCAACGGGATGATGAACACCGTTCCCAACAACGCGCCCGCCACACACGCCAGCGTGATCGTCCAGAAATCCCGATCCCCCATGTGGATCTGGTAGCCGAGCAAAAACAAAACCGGCACCGTGAAAATCACCCCCGAATTCGACGTGTTCACCGCCGAGGCAATGGTCTGCGCAATATTCGTCTCCAAAATCGACCCCTTCCTCAAAATCCCGCGCAGCACGCCAAACCCAAGCACCGCCGCAATCGCCGAGCCCCCAATCGTAAATCCAATCTTTAATCCCGCATACGTGATCGCCGCATTCATCACCGCACCAATCACCAGCGCGAAGACAATCGCACTGACCGTCACCTCGCGGTACCGTGTCTGGAAAGTGTCCCGCAAAAGCCCATCCTCACGCTCATCGGATCCACCACCGCCATCCGCTCCCGGGGATCCGGGCGCGCCAACTTCCTCTTGCGCCGAAGGTTTGCTCTCGTCGTTCATAGGGTAAATACTGCTGCCGCGCGGACAAACGGCCTTAAGCCGCCCATCTTGAACCCCTCCAGACAAAATTGCAAACATGAATTGTCTTTCATCCACAAGGAGAGAGGTGATCCTTCATCGCCCGAGGATGGGTAAGCAAATGGCATGGAGCGAGGTGCCCTCTCATTTTCCCATTCATCCGCATCGGCGAAGAAGGTTCGCCGCTCCTTGGTTGCCAGTCATCCTCGCGCGCTGAAATGCAGGGGAAAGTCTCGGGCTCGCCTGATGCAGAGTGTCGCCCGGCATTCGCCGCGCAGGGACATTCCAAAGCGACGAAAATCGCCACATCCCCAAATGTGCATTCCATCCTGACCCCGTTTTCCAAAAAAGCGCCGCCCGGACCTCTTCATCCGGACGGCGCTTTACAATGACCGCATACCCGGCCGGACGACGGCGGGCAGACCATCAAGCCCGCCGCCACCACAGGCCACAACGGTCAAAATCGATACTGCACACCCGCGTAGATCGTCCGCGGCGCAGCCGAGCGCGGCCCGTGAGGCAGGCGACTGCTCACATAGTCCTTGTCGAACAGGTTGTTCACACCGCCAATCAAATTCAATCCCTCCAGAACTTCAATGCGCCCCGCCAGATCGACAACCCAAGCGGAATCCGTCTTGCCAAAGCGGGCATCGGTTGTCGGGCGTTCCACATTCGAAGCTGAGGTGAACGTCGAGTCCATGTAGGTGGCGGAGAGATCCAGCGCCCACTTTTCCCCTTGCAGGCCGATACCGGCGCTCAATGCCCACTCAGGCACATGCGGCACACGCGCGCCCTTGCGGCCCCCAGCGAAAATCGACTCCGCGTCGGTCGAGTCCGAATCACTGCGAAGCGTGGCATGGGTGTAAGTCGCCGACAAACGCATCGGCACCGTAATTTCCGCCCCACGAGCCGCAAGCGGATCCCACGATAAGGCCATCTCCAACCCGTAGGCGTCAACATCCCCCACATTCTCCGAACGTCCCGAACCGGTGGCTCCGATGTTCTCGATCACCAATAGATTGCGAAAGTCGGTGAAAAAGCCAACCAATTCCACACCAAAGGCCGCTTCCTGGTCGAGGTGGCGCAACCCTGCCTCATAGCTGATCGAACTTTCCTCCTTGAGGTCGTTGCGGATGTAACCACCGGGCGATGGAGTCGAAATCCCGCGATACACCCCGCCAAACACGGTCGTGCTATCGCTCAAATCGTAGGTGGCCCCCATTCCCGGAGCCACCACATGGAGAGAACGGCTGCCGGAAGTGCCCGCCAAAAAGTCCTCAAAAGAGTAATCAATATACTCATAGCGGACGCCCGGCTTCAACCCCAGGGCCCCAATTGTCATCGCGTCCTCCGCATAGAGAGCCAACGCCGTGGCCTCCTCTTCGCGCCAGCCCGCCGCATGCGCCGGGCCCACACGGCGCCCCGCAATACGCCCGCTCGAATCCTGACGGAAAAACTCCTCAAACTGATCCCGCTTCGCAATGTCGTAATGCAAACGCGCGCCAATGTCCAGGCTGTGCTCCACCGCACCCGTCTCGAATGCCACATTCACCTGGCTCTGCACCCCGTATGCCTCGTGGATCCGGTTGTTGTGGCGATAACGAAGCTCGCCGGGGGCGCGTCCGCGCAGAATCGCCAGATCGTCACTGTCCATCAGCGCCCGCGACAGGTTCACCGTCGTCCCGTCCTCACGGCTGATGTTGTGCAGCTTAAACCAATTTCTCGTAAAACGGTTGTAATACACCGAGGTGTCCACCGTCACATTGTCCGACACCTCCGCCGAATGGCTCAAATAACTCCTGAACTGCTCGGTGGTGATGTTGTCAAAACGGGTGGACGCGTAGCGGCGGTGCGGATTCACCCGCACATCGCGCTCGCTCAACCCAAGATAGCTCTCGTTCGCATCCAAATCGGTATAGCCCACTTTGAGTTCCAGACGCTGCGGACGCCCCGCCGAAGGCTCCCACGAGAGCTTGAGCATCGGCTCAATCAAGTCAAACCCGGTGCCGCCGGGATCCGAGAACCCAGACGCTCTCTCGATACTGCGGAACCCGTCGGTCGTCTCGCCAAACAATTCCACCAACCACCCAAAACGACCCGAAGAAGTCTCCACCGTGTCACCATAGTGAAAGTGCCCCAGCCACGTGTTGTTTGATCCATAGGTCACCTTCGCCATCCCCGAAGCATCCAGCGGAACCGGTGTCGAAACGAAATTAATCACGCCACCCGTGGTCTGCGGGCCAAAACGCACCTGGCTCGCCCCCTTCAATACCTCCACCGAATCCATACGCCCCACACGGGGAAAATAGTAAGCCGCCGGCGCGCTATACGGTGCCGGTGCCGTCAATATGCCATCCTCCATGATCGTCACCTTCGATGTCCGCATCGAACTCACGCCCCGCAGCGAAATGTTCGGGAAATTTCCATGCCCATCCTCTTCCCTCACATACACCCCAGGCACCCTCATCAGGGCCCGGTTCGGATTCGTGTAGTTCTGCTCCTCCAATACCGCACGGTCAAGCACCGCCGCCGATCCAGCCACCGACCGCACCATATCCGGCGTGCCAATCACCCGCACCGGCGGCAATGTCTGCCACACATCTGTTCGCTCCCCCTCCGCCTCCTGGCCAATCGCCAGCCCTCCCATCCCCACCACACTCATCGCCGCCGCCATCACAGC
>SLCJ01000307.1 GCA_007125835.1 Verrucomicrobiales bacterium
ACGGAAAGCAGGTGCACACCCCGGTGGATGTTGGCATTGCCTTCGCGGTAAAACCGGGCCATGCGATCGATGACCACGGTCGGCTTTTGCGCTGTCGCTCCGTTGTCGAGATAGACCAGGGGTTTTCCATGCACCTGCCGGGTGAGCACCGGAAAATCGGCGCGGACGCGGACGGGATCGAAAGTCGGTGTCTTGGCGTGGGGTTTCTCTGAGACGGAGGACATGGGCGCTTACGATACGACGCGCCCCGGGAAAATGAAGGACAAATTGCCCGTCGGCTCTGGTTCAGGAAAGATCGGGCTCCCAGCCGTCGCGGTATTCGCGTTTGATTAGCGACTTGGCCTCGGGAAGGTTGCGCGCCTCGAGCGCATCAGAGTCCCAGTCGATCTTCTGCGCGAGGTGAATTGCCAAATTGCCGGCCAGCGACATTTCGGTGAGCGGAGCCGCCACATCTTCGAAATTGGACACCGGCTTCGGTCCCTCGCCGCGGATTGCAGCGCACAATTCCTGGGTTGGCCCGCCGCGCACACGGGGAATGCTGCGCGGCACCTCGGAGGCCTTTGCTTCCAGAGATTCGGGCAGCAGGATGGGTGCCGCCCGGCCGTAAATATCGGGCGCGATCAGCACGCCCTCCGTGCCGATGAAAATCTGCTCGCCATCCTGGCCGCGGAGATTGTAGTCCGACGGCAGACCCTCGGGCCGAATGAATCCGGGGTGGTTGTTCGGGTCCTTGACGCCGTCCTGCCATACCAGTTTGATCGGCGGCCGTCCATTGCGTTCAGGAAAATGGTAGATCACCGCGCTGCGCTCGGGGAACGACCGCTCGTCGAATTCACTCACATTTTCCGCCTCGACAGTGAAATCACCGCGCAGGTCCAGCGCCCAAAACCCGGCGTGCATCGCATGGCAGGCGATGTCGCCGATCGCGCCGCTGCCGAAATCCCAGAACCCGCGCCACTTGAAGGGGTGGATTTCGGGTGAATACTCCCATTCCGTGGCCACCTGAGCGAGGAAAAGATCCCACTTCACATGGTCGGGCACTGCAGCGCCCGGGGTGGCTACATCACGCCCCTGCGGCCAGATCGGGCGGTTGGTGTAACAGTGCACCTCTACCACATCGCCAATCACCCCCGCGTTGAGAATCTCCTTGATGCGGCGGGTGCCCTCGAAAGTGGCTCCCTGGTTGCCCATGACCGTGGGGATGCCGCGCTGTGCCGCCATGTTGGCCAGCACCCGCGCCTCCCAGATCGTATTGGTCAGCGGTTTTTGCACGAAGACCGGTTTCCCCAGTCGCATCGCCGCCAGCGCCGCCGGAAAATGGCTGTGGTCGGCCGTGGAAACCGTAACCACGTCGATCTCATCGCCCATGGTGTCGAGCATTTCGCGGAAATCATGGAAGTAGCGGGCATCAGGATACTGCTCGCGCTTGTTCGCCGCCATGTTATCGTCGATGTCGCAAAGCGCACGGACTACATTGCCGCGCGCGATCTCGTCGATGTCGCTGTTGCCTTTGCCGCCACAGCCGATCGCGGCCACCCGCAGGGGCTCCGGTCCGTCGCCGGCACGCAGGATATTGGGCCCCGCCATCAACGCCGCCGAAGCCGCCGCTCCGGTGTGGATGAAATGGCGGCGCGTCATGCCGGAGGTTTGAAAGAGCGGCTTGGACCGGGGGGAATGGATGCGTGTTTTTTTCATTAGGTTAGCTGGCGTGGTGGGCAGTTCGGATTGCGGGCGCGGTGTCGAAATCTTGGAGCAAAAGTCGCACTTCCGCAAATCCATTCTATCCGCAAATGGTTCCCGCACTACATGAAAACGGGCCGAATTCGGCCTGGGTTTAGTCATTGGCACGGAATTTTGGCCCGGCGGGCGAATTTCGCCGGCTCCTGGCCTCTGTGGGCTCCAGGTGCCCGCGATCCGCCACTCCACGGACTCAGTCTCCGCTCACCGAAACGCTCACCCCGGTGCCGGGCGTCTCCATGACTTCCACCCTGTCGAGGTGGGGCAGTTTTCCCGCCAATTCGCCGAGCAGCCACCAGGCGATGTTTTCCGCTGTTGTCTCGCCTTCGATGATGTCGTTCAAGTTGTGGTGGTCGAGCCGTGCGATCACAGGGCGCACCACCTTTGAAATGTCCGCATAGTCCACCAGCCACTCCAGCTCCGGGTCCAAAGTGCCCGCGCAATGCACCCGCACCAGATAGGAATGCCCGTGCAGTCGTGCGCACTGATGGCCCTCCGGCACCTTGGTCAAGCGGTGCGCCGCCTCAAACCGGAATTCCTTCCAAATCCGGAATGTGCGCCTGAATTTGCCCCCGCCCCCTGCGGCGGTGCCCGTCTGGTCATCCTTTACCCATTTTTCCATCTCGCGCCAATCCTCGCCCGCGCCGCCCGGCGGCGCAAGGCCAGGCATCGCGTTTTTTGGCCGATAATCCCCTTGCATCGGCGTCCGTCCCGCCGATGCTTTACGCCGACCCGAAAAAGGGCCCGCAGCAGAACCACATTTCCCCTCTCTCTCCGCCAATGAGTCTCGTATCCGAAACCCTTGCCAAGCTGGCTCCGTCCATGACCCTTGCCATCACCCAGCGTGCTTCCGAAATGAAGGCCGCCGGAGAGGATGTGTGCAATTTCGGCGGGGGCGAGCCCGACTTCGACACCCCGGAGCACATCAAGGCCGCCGCCGTCGCCGCCCTCGAACAGGGTGCCACCAAATACACCGCCGCCGCTGGTCTTCCCGCCCTGCGCGAGGCCATCGCCGCCAAACTCATGGTGGACAACAACCTCGAATATTCCATCGGGGAAATCTCCGTAAACTGCGGTGCCAAGCACTCGTGCTTCAATGCCCTGATGGCGGTGTGCAGCCCGGGCGACGAAGTGATCATCCCCGCCCCCTACTGGACCAGCTACCCGGAAATGGCCCGACTGGCCGGAGCCGTGCCGGTGATCGTTCCCACCTCCGAAGAGACAGGCTGGAAGATCACCCCGGAGCTTTTCGAGGAGCACATGAGCCCGCGCACCAAGATGATCATCATCAACTCCCCGGGCAACCCGACCGGCGCCGTCTACTCCCGCGAAGAACTCGCGGCCATCGGCGAAGTCGCCGCTGGCGAGGACATCGTCATCCTCTCCGACGAGATCTACGAAAAACTCGTCTACGACGGCACCGAACACGTCTCCATCGCCTCCCTTTCCGACGAGCTGAAAAACCTCACCGTCACCGTCAACGGCTTCTCCAAAGCCTACTCGATGACCGGCTGGCGCCTGGGCTACACCGCTGCCAATCCGGAAATTGCCGAAGCCATCAGCACCGTGCAGAGCCACACCACATCCGCCCCGACCACCTTCGCGCAGTATGGCGCCTTGGTGGCGATACAGGGCGATCAGGGTTTCATCGACGAAATGCGCGAGGAGTACGACCTGCGCCGCCGCTACACCCTCAACCGCCTTCGTCAGATCAAGAATCTTAGCGTCATCGAACCCAAAGGGGCCTTCTACTTTCTTGTCAATGTCTCATCGACCCAGCTCAGCGCCCTCAACTTCGCCGACAAACTGCTCAGCCGCTACAAGGTGGCCGTGGTGCCCGGCGAAGCCTTCGGCGACGCCTTCATGCCCGACATCGAGACGATCCGCATCTCCTACGCCACCTCGCTTGACATCCTCAAAGAAGGGCTCGACCGCATCGAGGACTTCTGCCGCTCATACTGAGTGAGCCGCTCTCCCGGCCTCCCGGTGCCGGATTGTGACAATTCTGCCAGATGATTGGCGTCTCGGCATGCGCTATGCTTACCGCAGGGTTGCGGGCGCGCGGCAGCAGGCCACGCGGCCATCCGCGCACCCGCCTCCCGCACTCTCTAATCATCCGCTCCTTGCCACTCGTTTCCACCCGCCCCAGCCGGGGTATCTTCCCTACCTCGCCACCAATAACCAACAGACCACCATGCTGATAAAAAAATTCAAGAGAAAGGATGGCCTCTGCGAAGTCACTTTCGCCACCTACGCCCCCAGCCATGTAAACGGCGTCTCCGTCTGCGGTGATTTCAACCACTGGACTCCCGGCACAAACGCCATGGCCCGCAAAGATGACGGGCGCTTTGAAGCCACCGTCGCCCTGCCCGTGGGACTCAGCTACAAATTCAAATACCTGCGCGACGACCACGCGTGGGTGAATGACGACAACGCCGACAGCTACTTCACCCACGGCGACGGCAACACCGATTCCGTCGCCGATACCACCTTGCCCGGCGAGGTCGGCCGCCGCGCCACATCGACAGCACCAGCCAAACCCGCCGCCAAGAAGAAGGCCGCTGGCAAAAAGAAGGCGGCAAAGAAAAAGGCCGCCAAAAAGAAGGCCGCCGCCAAAAAGAAAGCCGACTGATCCCCCCCCCTCGGCGAACCGCCAGGGACAAACGGTAGATTGCGAACACGGGACGAGGCACGGCGGTGCGCACCTGCCCCTCGAACCAAGCGTCCTGCACCGACAGGCGCACGCTGTCGGCACAGGGCCGCACGCTGTCCGGGCACAGCCGGATTATCACATTTGTTTCTCCATCTGGGCAGAGGTTTGACTTGCTTTGTCGGTGATTCTCGCCAGATTGCACGCCCCGGAGGGATCCGGGTAAGCCGGGCCACCGATGGCCTCCATCCGGACTCGGCTGCGGCAGCCTCGGCACCGCACACACCCGGATCCCCGCACCTGCCGCGCGGGCCCACAAGAGCCCGCCCGCCCCGTGCCACCGGGCTCCAGTCCGGCACCCGCATGCCAACCACCCCATTGAAAACCACATCTCCGAGCCCAAGGGCGCACCACCGCGCCCCCATAAACCGCTCCGCCCACCTCACATGAATATCCACGAATTCCAGGCCAAAGAGCTTTTCGACAAATTCGGCGTCCCCAGCCCCATCGCGCGCGTCGCCACCACCCCGAAAGAGGCCTACGATGCCGCCAAATATATCGGCGTGAGCGAACTCGTGGTCAAAGCCCAGGTCCACGCCGGTGGACGCGGCAAGGGCACCTTCACCAACGGCTTCCAAGGCGGCGTCCACCTCGTCGACTCCCCCGAGAAAGCCGCTGAGATCGCCGAAGAAATGCTTGGCCAAACCCTCGTCACCCACCAGACCGGTCCCGAGGGCAAACTGGTGCGCAAGGTGATGGTCGCCAAGTCCGTCCACATCAAACGCGAACTTTACCTCGCCATCCTCATGGACCGCGAAACCAAGGGGCCGGTGATCATCGCCAGCACCGAGGGCGGCATGGACATCGAGGAAGTGGCAGCCAAAACCCCGGAGAAAATCCTCCGCGAGCGAGTCCATCCGCTCGCCGGCCTCCAACCCTACCAGGTGCGCAAAATTTCTGAAGCCCTCGGCCTCACCCGCAATGCCCGTGCCTTCGGCCGCCTCCTCCACGCCCTCTACAACCTGTTTATCGGACGCGACTGCTCACTGGTCGAAATCAACCCCCTCGTCGTCGATCACGACGACGACGTGCTCGCGCTCGACGCCAAATTCAATTTCGACGACAACGCCCTCCACCGCCATCCCGACATCGCCGCCATGCGCGACCGCGACGAGGAGGATCCCCGCGAGACAGCCGCCGCCGAACACCACCTCAACTACATCGGCCTCGAGGGCAATATCGCCTGCCTCGTCAATGGAGCCGGCCTCGCCATGGCCACCATGGACATCATCAAACACTTCGGCGGCGAACCGGCCAACTTCCTCGATGTCGGCGGCGGAGCCACCAAGGAACAAGTGGCCGCCGCCTTCCGCATCATCCTCGCCGACCCCGCCGTCAAAGGCATCCTGGTCAACATCTTCGGCGGCATCATGGACTGCGACATCATCGCCAACGGCATCGTCGAAGCCGCCCGCGAAACCGACCTCAACATCCCCTTGGTGGTGCGCCTCGAGGGCAACAACGTCGAAGCCGGCCGCGCCACCCTCGCCGCCTCCTCCGTAAAACTCGAAAACGCATCCTCCATGACCGATGCCGCCCAACGCATCGTCAAGGCCGTCCAAGCCTGCTGACCCGGGACCACAGACGAAGCCACCACCGCACACCACACACCCACCCACATCCCTCTTACCACATGGCCATTCTCGTTGACGAAAACACACGCATCCTTGTCCAAGGCATCACCGGCTCCTTCGGCGGTAAACACGCCCGCCTCAGCCTCGACTACGGCACCAAAATCGTCGCCGGCGTGACCCCCGCCAAAGGCGGTCAGACCTTCGAACACGGCGACCACAAAGTCCCGGTATTCGACACCGTGTCCGCCGCAGCCCGCGAAACCGGAGCCACCGTTTCCGTCGTCTTTGTGCCCCCTGCCTACGCAGCCGACGCCATCCTTGAAGGTGTCGATGCCGGGCTCGACCTCGTCGTCGCCATCACCGAAGGCATCCCGGTAATGGACATGATGCGCGTCCGTGCGCAAATGGCCGCTTCCCGCACCCGCCTGATCGGCCCAAACTGCCCGGGCCTCGTCACCCCCGGCACCGGCGAAAAATCACACGGCGGCTGCCGCATCGGCATCTCCCCCGGCTACATTCACAAGCGCGGCAATGTCGGCGTCGTCTCCCGCTCCGGCACACTCACCTACGAAGCCGTCTGGCAGCTCACCGAACGCGGCTATGGCCAGAGCACCTGTGTCGGCATCGGCGGCGACCCGATCAACGGCACTTCCCACATCGACGTGCTGAAAATGTTCAACGAAGATCCGGAAACCGAGGCCATCATCATGATCGGCGAAATCGGCGGCAATGCTGAAGCCGAAGCCGGACGCTGGGCCGCCGAACATTGCAAAAAACCCATCGCCGCCTTCATTGCCGGAGCCACCGCTCCCCCAGGGCGCCGCATGGGCCACGCCGGAGCCATCGTCTCCGGTGGCGACGACACCGCCGCCGCCAAAAAGGCCATCCTCTCCGAATGCGGCATCGCCGTCTCCGACAACCCCTCCGACATGGCCGACACCCTGCTCAAACGCTGGGGCAAAGCCTGACCGCCCCCCCCTCCCATGCCGGATCCGGCAAAACGGGACCCATCACCCGTCCACCTCGCCGACGAAGCGGCCACCACCGCCTTCGCGCGCAAGCTCGCCGCCACACTCCAACCCGGCGACACCCTCGCTCTCTGCGGCACCCTCGGCGCGGGCAAGACCACCCTCGCCGCCGCGCTCGTCGCCGCGCTCGGTCACGGCCACCACGTCACCAGCCCAACCTTCACCCTCGTCCACGAATACAGGACGCCGGGATCCACCCCCGTCCATCATCTCGACTTCTACCGCCTCAAGGATGCCGCCGAACTCCCCGGCCTCGGCTGGGAAGACATCCTCGACGCCCCCTCCATCGCCATCGTCGAATGGGCCGACCGCTTCCCCGGCACCCTCCCCCGCCACACACGCTGGCTCACCCTCTCCTTCCCCCCACCCCCCGCCCCAGAACAAACCCGCATCGCCACCTGGGGACCACCCGAAGCACAGTGACCTACCCACCCACCTCCGTGCTCCCCAGTGGGGGCGGTTTGCACCCGCTACCCCAAAATCAGCTCACTTTTACTTGTGAACACCGCCCTAAAATCCTAAAAGACCAGTCCCCAAAAATCAAAATTGGTTCTTTTATATTTGATTGGTTAAGACCATTCCAACCTACCCATCGACCAGTTCGCGCCCCGGGCATTATAACT
>SLCJ01000396.1 GCA_007125835.1 Verrucomicrobiales bacterium
GACTGGGCCGCGATGAACGCCGACTACCTGATCGACACCGCCACCGACGACGATCTCGCCGCCGATCTCGCCAACCGCGGATGGTACCAGCTCCAGCTCTTCCGCAGCCCGGAAGCCGCTCGCCACCTGATCGGCGCACTGCGCCACGACCCCGAGTGCGGCATCGCCTGGGTGGGGCTCGCGCTCGCACTCCTCGAATGGGGGTCTGAGGGAGCCGAAGCCCGGCAGCAGGCCGCCGCTGCCGCGCTGGCCACCCTGGAACAGGCCACCGCCGAAGAACGTGCGTGGATTCTTGCCCTCGATGCATTGGAAAAAGGGGGCACCCGCGCCTTTGCCGCCGCACTCGAGAATGCCGCCGCAGCCAATCCCCGCAACCCGCACGCGCCACTGATGCGCGCCCTGATCCTCCGCGATGGCTTCGATACTCCGGACACACCCGGCCCCGGACAGAACGCCGCCCTCGCCATCCAGCAGGACCTTGCCGATGCCCGCCCCGACGATCCGCTGCCGCTCCCCCTCGCCATCCAACTCTGGCTCGTCACGCCCAACCCCGGCGACCAAGCCGCCACGGATGCCCGCCGCCTGATCGCTTCCTCCCCGCCCTCTGGCTACCTCATGCAGGCCGCCGCCATGCTGCTCGCACGCCTCGGCCATCACACAGAAGCCGCAGAAGCCCTCGGCCGGGCCAGGCTGTTTGAAGAGGAATCGATGACGCGCTCGCGGCTCGCCGCCGCCGTCAATCCCACCTACCTCGACACCGTCGAAACCCTTTGCCTCACACTTGCCGAAGCCGGGCAAATGGAAGAAGCCACCGCCATCGCCGCCGCCGCTCGCGAAATCGACATGCCTTGGGACCGCCCCTCCTCCGTCGCCCTGCGCACCTTTGCCTTTTTCACCCTGACTCTCGAAGCCCGCCTCCATGCCCGCGCCGGACAGTGGGAAGCCGCCCTCAAATCCCTGCCGCCCATCGACCACCCGCTGGTCGAAACCTCGCACCCCTCTGGATACTTTCTCGAATTCCTCGCCTCCTACCTCCAAGGCCGCATCGCTCTCGAAAACGATGACGCGGACAAAGCCTCCGCCCTGGCCGCCCACATGGACGAGATTGCTGAACTCATGCAGCGCTCGGCGCAAACACCCAACCACCGCGCCATGGGCCAACACTGGCAGGAAGCCACCGCCATCACCGAATACCTGCGCTACGACCTACGCACCCACCTCGCCGCCGCCCGCGCCGACAAAGACCTCGCCCGCATCTGGTGGAGCGGAGCCGCCGAACGCTGGCCGCCCCTCGCCAACCGCCCCATCCCCCGCTGGCCTATACCGCCCGCCGAGTCACACGCCACCGCCACCGCCACCCTCGGCCGCCACGAAGAGTCCAAACAACTCCTCCATTTCGCCGACTTGCAAAAACCCGGCTCCGGGTGGATACTCTCCGCCCTCGCCGCCGCCCTCCGCCAGTCCGGAGAAGACGAAGCAGCCGACAAAGCCCTGGCCGCCGCCAACCGCGCATGGAGCGCCGCCGACCCCAGCCTCGCCACCGCCCGCAATGTCACCCCGGAAAGCACCCCGGAATAAAAATTGGAATAATTCTTGAATCCGGCGCAGAGTGCGGCACGTTCTGTGCCGCGATGGCAGACAACCATTCACCCCCTGAACGACGGAACCCCCGGCCCCGGTCTTCGAGGCGTGCGGTGCCTAAGTCCCGCCTGCAACCATCCGGTAGCAGCGGCGCACAGGCACCCGCACCGCCCGAGGCCGGCGGCTTCCGCTGGACCCGGCAGCGCCGCGAGGTATTTGCATTGCTGGATGGCCATCGCGACCACCCCACCGCGGCTGAAATTTACGCACGCGTGCGCGAGAACCTCCCCGACATCTCGCTCGCCACGGTCTACAATTGCCTTGAAACCCTGGTCGGGGCGGGCCTCGTCAAACAGGTCAATTTTGAACGCGGGCCCTCCCGCTACTGCCCCAACCAACGCGAGCACGCCCACCTCTACGACGAAACCAGCGGCGAAATCCACGATGTCGAACTCAAACCCGGAATCGACCTCCACCGCATCTTCAAATTGCCCCGCGGCATGCGCATCACCCGCGCCGAAATCTCGCTCATGGGCCGCCCGCGCGCCTGAGCCAAACAGACAGCCCGACAATTCCAACCCACCCCATCCATTTCCGAGACAACCACGCAAACCCAATTCAACCCAATTTCCAAACATTCCCAATCAAACAACAACATGAGCACCCTCAGCATCCACAACCTCCACGCCAGCATCGAAGGCCAATCCATCCTCAAAGGTCTCGACCTCGAAGTCCCGAAAGGCGAAGTCCACGCCATCATGGGCCCCAACGGCTCCGGCAAAAGCACCCTCGCCAAAATCCTCGCCGGCAACGAAGACTACGAAGTCACGGAGGGCGACGTTCTCATGGACGGCGAGAACCTGCTCGAAATGGAAGTGGACGAGCGCAGCCGCGCCGGTCTCTTCCTCGCCTTCCAATACCCCAATGAAATTCCCGGCGTCTCCAACGCCAATTTCCTCCGCGCCGCGCTCCAGGCCCGCCAGCCGGACGGCGCAGAGCTGGACGCCGTCGCTTTCTATAAGCAAATGTACGCCCGCATGGACGAACTGGACATGGACCGCAAATTCACCGCCCGCGCCGTCAACGAAGGCTTCTCCGGCGGCGAGAAAAAGCGCAACGAAATCCTCCAGCTCATGATGCTCGAGCCCAAATACGCCGTGCTCGACGAAACTGACTCCGGCCTCGACATCGATGCCCTCAAAGTTGTCGCCCGCGGCGTCAACTCCATGCGCTCACCCGAACGAGGATTCCTCGTCATCACCCACTACCAGCGCCTCCTGGAATACATCGTCCCGGATAAAGTGCATGTGATGATCGACGGACGCATCCGCCGCTCCGGCGGGCGCGAACTTGCTCTCGAACTCGAAGAAAAAGGCTACGACTGGGCGCGCGAGGAACTGGCCGGAGCCGGTGCCTGAACCGCCCCCCCCAACCCCGAAAACAGGAAACTCAAACCAAGGAAAGGAACCTTCCCCATGAGCGACGAAACCACCATGGTCAAACAGCTTGCCGCCGAAAAAGACGACATCGGCAACTTTCAATTTCCCGAGCGCCACAAATACGACGCCGGCACCGGCCTCACCCCAGCCACCATCGACTACATCTGCGATGTGAAACAGGATGCCGACTGGGTGCGCGCCTTCCGCCACCACGCCCTCGGCGTTTTCGAAAGCCGCCCCATGCCCACCCACTGGGCCACCCGCGACCTCGAAAACATCGACTTCTCGAAGATCCGCTACTATCTCTCCGACGGTGAACGCCCCAAACGCTCCTGGGACGAGGTGCCCGACGACATCAAACAGACCTTCGAGCGCCTCGGCATCCCCGAGCAGGAGCGCAAGTTCCTCGCCGGCGTCGAGGCCCAGTATGACTCCGAGGCCGCCTACTCCAACGTCAAAGAAGAACTCTCCAAGCAAGGTGTCATCTTCGTCAACAGCTCCGAAGGCCTCAAGGAGCACGCCGACATCTTCCGCCCCTGGTTTGGCAAAGTGATCCCCACCGCCGACAACAAATTCGCCGCCCTCAACAGCGCGGTGTTTTCCGGCGGCAGCTTCATCTACGTGCCCCCGGGTGTGAAGGTCAAGCACCCGCTCCAGGCCTATTTCCGCATCAACTCGGAGAACTTCGGCCAATTCGAGCGCACGCTGATCATCGCCGACGAAGGCTCCGAAGTGACCTACATGGAAGGCTGCACGGCACCCAAATTCGAGACCACCACACTACACAGCGCTGTCGTCGAACTCGTCGCCCTCAAGGGAGCCAGGATCCAATACATCACCGTCCAAAACTGGTCGTCCAATGTGTTCAACCTCGTCACAAAACGGGGCGTCGCCCATGAAGACGCCGAAGTGCGCTGGATCGACTGCAACATCGGATCACGCCTAACCATGAAATATCCAGGCGTCGTGATGAAAGGGCGCCGCGCCCGCGGCGAGGTGATCTCCATCGCCCTCGCCAACGACGGCCAGCACCAGGACACCGGCGCGAAAATGATCCACGCCGCCGACGAAACCTCGTCCAACGTCGTTTCCAAGTCCATCAGCGTCGGCGAAGGCCGCTCCACTTACCGCGGCCAAGTGTTTATCCCGAAACACCTCAAAGGCTGCAAAAACAACACCGAGTGCGACGCCTTGCTGATCAACAGCAAGTCGATGACCGACACCTACCCGGCCATCTCCGTCCACGGCAACCGCCACGCCACACAACACGAGGCCAGCGTCAGCCAGGTTTCCGAAGACCAAATCTTCTACATGATGCAGCGCGGCCTAAGCGAGGCCGATGCCATGTCGCTCTCGGTCAACGGATTCATAAACGATCTCGTGCGTGAGTTCCCGATGGAATACAGCGCCGAACTCAAGCGCCTGATCGAACTGGAAATGGAAGGATCGGTGGGTTAACCCTCCCCGCACCGCAGAGCCGACCCGCCGCCCGCGCGGCACCCCGGGTCGGGTCTCTCCCAGCCCCTCGTCCCAGTCCTCCCGTTCTCCCGCATTCCAGCCACAATCCCGCCCTACACTCTCCGCTCTTCAACACCCGCCATGTCCACATTGATCGAATCACCGCCCGCCCCGGCCACCCCCGGTTCCGTCCTCGACCAACCCGCCCCCGCGCCCGAAGGACTTCCCGAATGGTTCACCGCCCGCCGCACCGCCGCTTGGCAGCGCTTCCAGGATCTTCCACTTCCCGAACGCACCAATGAGAAATGGCGCTTCAGCCGCATCAAGGAGGCCTCGCTCGAAGGCTTCACCCACGCCGCCGAACCGGCCAGCCTCGCCGACCCGCACGCCGAACACGTGCTCGATAAAGCTGTGGCGCGCCTCGCCTTCCACAACGGCCATCTCGTCTCCGCCGATCTTCCGGAAAACCAAAGCGGCCTCACCGTCATGCCCCTCGAACAGGCGCTGCGCGAATGCCCCGACCTCATCGAGGCTCACTTCATGAAAAGCGAAACTCCGCTCGGCTCAGAGAAATTCGCCGCCCTCCACGAGGCCAACGCCCTCTCCGGCGTGTTCATCCACGCCGCCAAGGGCACCGCTCCCGAAGATCCCGTGGAAATCGTCCACTACTTCTCCGGCTGCCAAGGCGCCCACTTCCCGCACACCTTGGTCGTCGGCGAGGACAATGCCGAAGTGACCGTGATCGAGCATTTCGTGTCGTTGGACGAGGAAAGCGCTTTTGTCATCGGTGTCAGCGACCTCGCCGCCGACGGGGCCGCGCGCGTCCGCCACGCCATGCTGCAGCGCCTCAGCACTTCCAGCAAGGCCATCCTCATCAATACCACCTCCGCCGGACGCGACGCCGACGCCAAATCCCTCCTCCTCAACCTCGGCGGTGCCTGGGTCCGCACCGAAAGCGTCAGTCACGTCACCGGCACCGGTGCCAACGTGAACCTGCTCTCCGCCAGCATCCCGGGCACCGGGCAGGAATTTGACCAGCGCACCTACCAGATCCACAAGGCACAGCACACCACCTCCGACCTGCTCTACAAAAACGCTCTTTTTGACAAGGCCCGCACGATCTTCTCCGGTCTCATCATCGTCGACGATGGCGCTCACCACACCGATGCCTACCAAACTTGCCGCAACCTCCTTATGAGCGACCACGGCGAGGCCCACTCCCTCCCAGGCCTCGAGATCAAGGCCGATCAGGTCAAATGCTCACACGGCTCCACCACCGCCCAAATCGACCCCGATACCCTCCTTTACCTCAAGGCCCGCGGCATCCACGACAAGACCGCCCGCAAACTCATCACTTACGGATTCATCGAAGAAGTCGTCGAGCGCTTCGGCCACGAAGCCGCCGGCCGTCTCCTCGACCGCTTCATCGAAGAAAAATTTAAAGCCCTCGGGGCTTGACGGTGTTTCGGTGAGGCGGTGAGGCTGTGGAACTCGGAAATAGGAAATCGAGGACGCACCCCAGGACCGCTGGCCGCAGCGGTCACGCCAACGAGGAGGCCAATGAAGGCGCAGCGTGTGGGGTAGTGGTCATCGATCACCAGCCTCCAGCTTCTCATCTTGAAAATCTTCGTATGCTGGCGACAGCGGTTACACAGTTGTCGAGCCTGTCCGTTTTTACTTTGAATCTGATTCCTCGTTTCCACCCGGCATGACGAGAAGAAAGGCTCTTGCGAAAAGGTGGGTAACCCAAAATAAGATTACGAGTGAAACCGTGTCGCTCTGCACCCGTCCCCTTTCAAAGTCCGGCAGTCGCTGACAGCCGCTACAGAGAAATCAGACAAAGGCCGACATTCCCTCCATCCCACCCGGACAGCGAACTTCTCTTAGGCACGAGCGATGTTGCGACTTCATCAATTCCACAAGCCACCTTTCTAGAGGTGTTTATGGCCGGGACCGCGCCATTCTCCGCGTCATTTTTTCTCTCACGGGAGCGCCTTGGCAGGCACAGCACTCCGGCGAACATGGCGGACGATCTTGCTAGCGGTTTCTCATAAAAAAGGAGCTGCCCATGTAGGCAGCCCCTTTCTTAAAGTTATAGCTCAGTGTGATCGAACTTAGCCCCCACGGCTCCCTTTCTATTCAGGGGAACAGGGCCGGGTTCACACCACCGGCAGCCTGAGGAAGGATGCCGGGTTGCGACGCCGCTCCAGGAGCAAATGTCGGATCGTCGTTGCTGAACTGGTTGACCGGCTTGCCAGCAGGGTCGATCAAGCGCGCCGTCACGAACACCATCAGATTGCGCTTGAAGCGCTCTTCCGACTTCGTCTTGAACAACCGGCCCACCAGCGGAAGATCTCCGAGAAGCGGCACTTTGTCTTCGACATCCTGCACATCCTCGCGCATCAGGCCACCGATGGCCACTGTTTGCCCGTCCCACACCGTCACCTGGCTGCGGACGCGGCGGGTCGAAAACACGGGCATTTCAATGCGGTTTTCCGTCACAGTCACTTGCGTCGGACGACCAAGTCCGTCGATCGCCGCCGAGTTGATCGGGCTGCCGTAGTTGATGAACCCTTCGAACTCAATCACCTCGGGCGAAAGGTTCAGGTCGATGGTGTATCCGTTGGCTCCCACCACCGGGTCTACCTCGAGAGTCACACCAATGTTCTTCGTCTCAAAGGCTGTCGGCGTGGCTGGTGTCACGGGGAAGCTGGAAGCGCTCCCTCCTCCACCCAAACCGGGATCAAAAATACCGCCACCACCGACTTGGCTGGTTCCCACTTGGTTGGGAAGTTCCGGCGGGTCATACTCGGTCGGGTAGATGAATTCGCGAATCACTTCCACCCGCGCCGGCAGTCCCGAGCGTGTCGTCACCGAGGGCGCGCTGAGCAGGTCAGTGCCCTTCTTCTGATCCAGCGCGCGGATCACAAGCTGGAATTGCGGCTCGGTGAGCAGGCCGGCGAAGGACAGAATCCCGGGTGCCACCCGGTCCTGACCCACGTCGGCGATCGAGGTGTTTAGAATCGCGTCAATTCCGTCGCGCGTGACGCCAAAGTCGCCGCTGCGCAAACCGGAGGTCACCGGGAACCGCCCCAGGGGAAGCGGCTCGCCGCCCAGCACATCGGAGAAGGGATCGATTACCGGGAAGTTGATCGAATCCACCGGCAC
>SLCJ01000097.1 GCA_007125835.1 Verrucomicrobiales bacterium
GAAAAAGCAAACAGACCGGCGGCCGTGGCGAGGACAGCCAAGCATGCCGAACGTCTGGCAGGCGGGGTGGGCATGGGGCAAGGTAATGCCAACTCGCGGAAAAGTCCGGCGGAATGACTTCAACCAAGGAGAGGCGATACATCATCGCCTGAGGATGGAAGGGAGAATCGTCGGGCACAAAGTCCCCCTCATTCTCTTCCCATCCACATCAGCGAAGGAGCCTCGCCGCGCCCCGGGTGCCGGCACCCGGAGCGTTGGGGGGTGGCGCTGGCGGCCGGCCTTGGTTACTCGTTGACGAACAGGCTGTCGTCGCCTGCGGCGGCGGAAGCCTCCTCGGCCTCGGCCACCTCGATCTCGACGACGCGCACGTCGCGGTTGCTGGGGAAACCGGTTCCGGCGGGAATGAGGTGCCCCATGATAACGTTTTCCTTGAAGCCGTTGAGTTGGTCGATGCGTCCGTGGGTGGCGGCCTCGGTGAGGACACGGGTGGTGTCCTGGAACGAGGCGGCGGAGATGAACGAATCGGTTTCGAGCGATGCCTTGGTGATGCCGAGGAGCACGGGCTCCGCCTCGGCGGGCTGGCCGCCCTCTTCGGTCACCTCTTCATTGGCGCGGTCGAATTCGGTGCGGTCGATCTGGTCGCCCCAGAGGAACTCGGTGTCGCCCGGGTCGGTCACGCGCACTTTGCGCAGCATCTGGCGGATGATGATCTCGATGTGCTTGTCGTTGATCTCGACACCCTGGAGGCGGTAGACTTCCTGAACTTCGTTGACGAGGTGTTCCTGCAGGGCCTGGGCTCCGAGGATCTCGAGGATTTCGTGGGGCAGAACCGGTCCTTCCGTAAGCTGCTGGCCACGCTCGACGAGGTCTCCATTGGCGACGATGACGTGCTTGTGGGTGGGCACCAGGTGCTCGGCCTCCTCGCCGGTTTCCTTGTTGTGCACCAACACCTTGCGCTTGCCGCGGACAAGGCCGCCGATCTCGACGTAACCGTCGATCCTCGCGATGGCGCAGGCGTCCTTGGGCTTGCGCGCCTCGAACAACTCGGCCACCCGGGGCAGACCGCCGGTGATGTCCTTGGTTTTCGAAGCCTTGCGCGGTGTGCGGGCGAGCTGGGAGCCGGCGGTCACTTTCTGCCCGTCTTTGACGCTGAGGTGCGCGCCTGCGGGAATGGAGTAGGCGGCGAGCGTCTCTCCGGACTTCTCATCCTTGATGATAATCTGGGGGTGCAGGTCGCTCTTGTGTTCCATGACGACGAGACCGCCGGCCTCGGCTTCGGAGCCGGTTTCCTTCTGGACGGTCACGCCGGGAATCATGTCGGCGAAGGCAATCCGCCCGCCGCGCTCAGTGATGACAGGCACGTTGTAGGGATCCCAAGTGAGTAGGGTGTCGCCCTTGCGCACCTTGCCATTGTCGGGGAAATGGAGCATCGAGCCGAGAATGACATTGTAGTTCTCGAATTCGCGGCCCGTTTCATCGACCACGCTGAGTGTGCCGTTTTTGTTTAGGGCGACGTGTTTGCCGTCGGTGGTCTCGACGGTGCGCACGTCATTGTAGCGGAGGTAGCCGGCTTTCTTGGCCTTGACCACGGGCTGCTTGAAGGTGGCGCTGGCGGTGCCGCCGACGTGGAAGGTCCGCATGGTCAGCTGGGTGCCGGGCTCACCGATGGACTGGGCGGCAATGATGCCGACGGCCTCGCCGATCTTGACCGGTTTGCCGGTGGCGAGGTTGAGGCCGTAGCAGGTGGCGCAGCAGCCCACCTTGCTTTCGCAGGTGAGTACGGAGCGAATCTTGAGCTGTTCAACGCCGAGGTCGGTGAGGCGCTGGGCCTGCTCTTCGGTGATCAGGTCGCCTTCGGACACAATCGCCTCACCCGTCACGGGATCTTTGTGGGTTTCGCAGCTGGTGCGTCCGTAGATCCGCTGGTGCAGGGGCACCACTTCCTCGTCGCCCTCGTAAATCGAGCGCACGATGATCCCCTGCAGGGTGCCACAGTCTTTCTCGCGCACGATCACATCCTGGGACACATCGACCAATTTGCGGGTCATGTATCCGGAGTCGGCGGTTTTGAGGGCGGTGTCGGCGAGGCCTTTGCGCGCGCCGTGGGTGGAGATGAAGTATTCCAACACGGTGAGTCCCTCGCGGAAGTTGGAGGTGATCGGGCGTTCGATGATGGTGCCGTCTGGTTTCGCCATCAGGCCGCGCATGCCGGAGAGCTGCTTGATCTGGGTCTTGTTGCCCCGGGCTCCGGAATCAACCATCATGTGAAGCGGGTTGATGCGGCCGATGCCGTCGTTGTGCTCGAGTTTGCGGGTCAGCGCCTCGGCGACGCGGTCGCCGGCACCGGTCCAGATATCAATCACCTTGTTGTAGCGCTCGCCTTCGGTGATGACGCCGCGGCGGCGCTGGAGTTCGACTTTTTCGATTTCGGCGTAGGCGTCGGCCAGCTCCTGTTTCTTGGCCGATGGAATCACCATGTCGACGATGCCAATGGAACATCCGGAACGGGTGGCTTCCTTGAAACCGAGTGCCTTGAGGTCGTCGAGGATTTTGACGGTCTCCTTCTGACCGGCCACCTGGAAACAGCGCCAGATGATCTCGGAAAGCTGCTTCTTGCCGACGGTTTTATTGATGAAGCCGAGCGCGTTGGGCCAGATTTCGTTGAAGCGGACGCGGCCGGGCGTGGTTTCGATGATCTTGCCTTCCTTGAGCGCGAGCTGCACCGGGGTGAGGCCTTTTTTCTCCTCGTCGGAAAGAGCCGTTCCCTTGTATCCGAAGTGGGTATCGGTTCCAAAGTCGGGGTTGCGCAGGCGGATGCGGTCGTGGTAGAACACCTTGCGGTTGGCCACGGCGAACTCGACCTCGGTCGTGTTCTCAAACAACGGAAGGTGGAGATCGCCGCTGTCGAAACGCTCGCGATCCTTGGGCTTGACCGGCAGCTCGTGGGTGAGGTAGTAGGAGCCGAGCACAATGTCCTGCGATGGTGTGGTGATCGGGCGTCCGTTCGCCGGGGAGAAGATGTTGTTGGGCGCGAGCATCAACAGCCTGGCTTCAAGTTGCGATTCGACGGAAAGCGGCACGTGCACGGCCATCTGGTCGCCGTCGAAGTCGGCGTTGTAGGCGGTGCAGACCAGCGGGTGGACACGGATGGCCTCGCCTTCGATGAGCACCGGCTCGAAAGCCTGGATGGACAGCCGGTGGAGGGTGGGCGCGCGGTTGAGCAGCACCGGGTGGCCCTTGGTCACCTCTTCGAGGATATCCCACACTTCGGGGGTGCGGCGCTCGATCATTTTCTTGGCCGAGCGCACGGTGTGCACATAGCCGAGTTCCTTGAGGCGGCGGATGATGAAGGGCTCGAAGAGCACCAGCGCCATCTTCTTGGGAAGGCCGCACTGGTGGAGCTTGAGGTCGGGACCGATGACGATGACGGAACGGCCGGAGTAGTCGACGCGTTTGCCAAGCAGGTTCTGGCGGAAACGCCCGCCCTTGCCCTTGAGCATGTCGGAGAGCGATTTGAGGGGGCGGTTGCCGGCGCCGGTGACGGCGCGCCCGTGGCGACCATTGTCGAACAACGCGTCGACCGCTTCCTGGAGCATCCGCTTTTCGTTGCGGATGATGACCTCCGGGGTTTTCAGGGAGAGGAGGTTCTTGAGGCGGTTGTTGCGGTTGATAACGCGGCGGTAAAGGTCGTTGAGGTCGGATGTGGCGAAACGCCCGCCTTCGAGCGGGACGAGCGGCCGCAGGTCCGGCGGGATGACGGGCAGCACGTCCATAACCATCCATTCGGGACGGCTGGAGGACTCGGAGAATCCGCGCGCCAGCTTGAGGCGCTTGGCGAATTTCTTGCGGTTCTGCTTGGAGCGTGTCTTCTCCATGTCCGCCTCGATCTCTGTGATCAAGGTGGCGAGATTGATTCCCGCCATGATGCTCTTGATGGCCTCGGCACCCATGCCGTAGACAAAGGCATCCTCACCATACTGTTCCTCCGCCTCGCGCATTTCGGGCTCGGTGAGGAGCTGGCCGGCCATCAGGGGAGTGTTGCGCGGGTCGATGACGATGAAGTCCTCGTAGTAGATCACGCGCTCGAGCTGGCGAGCGGTCATGTCGAGCATCAAGCCGAGGCGTGACGGCATGCACTTGTAAAACCAGATGTGAGTGACGGGGACGGCAAGCTCGATATGCCCCATGCGCTCGCGGCGCACGCGGGCGAGGGTCACCTCGACGCCGCAGCGGTCGCAGACCACGCCCTTGTGCTTGATGTTTTTGTATTTTCCGCAGGCGCACTGCCAGTCTTTGGTCGGACCGAAAATCCGCTCGCAGAACAGGCCACCCTTCTCGGGTTTAAAGGTGCGGTAGTTGATGGTTTCCGGATTGATCACCTCGCCGGAACTCCAGGAGCGGATTTTCTCCGGAGAGGCGACCTTGATCGAAACCTGATCGAAGCTCTGAACGGGCTTTTCGATGCCGATGATGTCCTCCATTTGCGGTTGCTGGCTCATAATGGTCTGGGGAATGGGGGGAGGGGTGGGTGGGGTGGTGGGCGGGAAGTGGATGGGTGGATGGGCGGAGCGATACTGGATCAGCCGCCGAGGGCCTCGAGTGCGGTGTTGCGGTTCTCCTGGGCCGATTCGGGGGTGACGTCGAGCCCAAGGCTCTGCATCTCCTTGATCAAAACATTGAATGACTCCGGAGTGCCGGCCTCAAGGTTGTTGTCGCCCTTGACGATGGCCTCGTAGATGCGTGTCCGTCCCTGCACGTCGTCGGATTTGACGGTGAGCAGTTCCTGGAGCGTGTAGGCGGCTCCGTAGGCTTCGAGCGCCCACACCTCCATCTCGCCGAAACGCTGGCCGCCGTATTGGGCCTTGCCGCCGAGGGGTTGCTGTGTGACCAGCGAGTAGGGGCCGACGGCGCGCGCGTGGATTTTGTCGGCGACGAGGTGGCCGAGTTTGAGCATGTAGATCATGCCGACGACGACCGGCTGGTGGAATGCCTCGCCGGTGCGGCCGTCGATCAGGGTCGACTTGCCGAGGGTGGAGCCGCCCTTGCCGTCGCCGATCCATTCGTAGCCCGGCACTTTTCTCGCCTCGGTGAGGAACTCGACGATTTTCTCCTCACTGATGCCGTCGAACACGGGAGTGGCCACCTTGAAGCCAAGGGCCTTGGCAGCGATGCCGAGGTGGGTTTCCAGAACCTGTCCGACATTCATCCGGCTCGGCACGCCGAGCGGGTTGAGCACGATGTCCACCGGTGTGCCGTCCTCGAGGAAAGGCATGTCCTCTTCGGGGACGATGTTGGCCACAATGCCCTTGTTCCCGTGGCGGCCTGCCATCTTGTCGCCGACGGAAAGCTTGCGCTTGGCGGCGACGAACACCTTGACCTGCTTGATGATGCCGGGCTCGGCCTCCTCACCGGACTCGAGACGGTCCAGTTCGCCCTCGCGCTCGTTGTCGATTTCCTCGAATTTCGATTCGAAGCCCTCGATGATCTCGTTGATGCGTGTGCGCACCGGGCTGGCCTCGATCTCAATCGTGTCGTAGGTCTCGGCCAGTTTGTGGAGCAGGGTCTTGGTGATCTTTTTGTTGGCCTCGATGAGGATCTCGCCGCTCTGGCCATTGACCACGTCGAGGGCCAGCTTCTCGTTGAGGAAAACCTCGGCAAACTTCTCGGTCAACTGGTCGATCAGCTCGGCGCGCTTGCGGCGGTAATCCTCCTCGATCTGACGGATCTTCTTCTTCGAATCCGCCATCTGGCGCTTCTCCTTGGGACTGGCATTGCGCGAGGAAACGCGCACGTCCATAATGATGCCGGCGCAGCCGGAGGGAACGCGCAGGGAAGTGTCCTTCACGTCGGCGGCCTTCTCGCCGAAGATGGCGCGCAGGAGGCGCTCCTCGGGAGCGAGTTCGGTTTCGGATTTGGGGGTGATTTTACCGACCAGGATGTCGCCGGGTTTCACTTCGGCACCGACGCGGATGACGCCGTCGGCGCCCAGGTTGCGCAGGGCTTCGTCGCCGACATTGGGGATGTCGCGAGTGATTTCTTCCGGGCCGAGCTTGGTGTCGCGGGCGCTGATCTCGAATTCCTCGATGTGGATCGAGGTGTAGATGTCTTCCTTGACGACACGGCGGGAAATGGTGATGGCGTCCTCGAAGTTGTAGCCGTTCCACGGCATGAAGGCGACCAGCACGTTGCGTCCGAGAGCAATTTCGCCCTCTTCGGTATTCGGGCCATCGGCGAGGATGTCGCCGGCCTTGACGCGGTCGCCACGGCGGACGATGGGCTTCTGGTTGATACAGGTTCCGGCATTGGAGCGCATGAACTTGCGCAAGGGATAGACGATGGTGCCATTGTCCGGATCGGAGGGCACTTTGGTCCAATCGCCAAGGAAATCCTCATCGGAAATGGGCAGCTTGCCATCCTTGGTGACGATGACCACCTCGGCGGTGGCGGCGGCCACTTTGCCCGGGGCCTCGGCAAACACTACGGCGCGCGAGTCGCGGGCCACTTTGCCCTCCATGCCGGTGCCGACGATCGGCGAGTCCGAGACAAGCAGAGGCACACCCTGGCGCTGCATGTTCGATCCCATGAGGGCGCGGTTGGCGTCGTCGTGCTCGAGGAAGGGAATGAGCGAGGCGGCCACCGACACAAGCTGCTTGGGCGAAACGTCCATATACTGGACTTCCGAGGGATCCACCTCGATGAATTCGCCGCGCTGGCGGGCGGTGATCCGCTCGGCGACAAACGAGCCGTCGTCGTTGATCGGGTTGTTCGCCTGGGCGATGAGGAATCCCTCCTCCTGGTCGGCGGTGAGGTATTCCAGGCGTGCCGACACCTTGCCGTTGATCACCTTGCGGTAGGGCGTCTCGATAAAACCGAAATCGTTGATGCGCGCGTAGGCGCTCATCGAATTGATGAGACCGATGTTGGGGCCTTCCGGAGTTTCAATGGGGCAAATGCGCCCGTAGTGGGAGGGGTGCACGTCGCGGACCTCGAAGCCGGCGCGGTCGCGGTTGAGGCCGCCTGGGCCGAGGGCGGAAAGGCGGCGCTTGTGGGTCAGCTCGGCCAGCGGGTTGGTCTGGTCCATGAACTGGGAAAGCTGCGAGCGCCCGAAGAAATCGCGCACCACCGCTGAGAGAGCCTTGGGATTGATCAGCTTCGAGGGAGTCATACCCTCGACATTGACGTCGAACAGCGTCATTCGCTCTTTGACCAGGCGCTCGGTGCGCGCAAGGCCGACGCGGCACTGGTTGGCGAGCAATTCGCCCACGGCGCGGATGCGGCGGCTGCCGAGGTGGTCGATGTCGTCGAGAACACCCTCGCCGTTGCGCAGGCGGAGGAGGTATTTGAGCGAGGCGATCACGTCCTCGGCGCGGAGGATGCGCTCGTCCAGGCCGGCTTTCATGCCGAGCTTCTGGTTGATCTTGTAGCGGCCAACGCGGGTGAGGTCGTATTTCTTCGGATCGAAGAAAAGGCGTTTCAGCAGTGCCTTGGCGTTGGCGGTGGTCGGCGGGTCGCCGGGGCGCAGACGCCGATAGATGTCCTTGAGCGCCTCGTCCTCGTTGGTGGCGGGATCCTTTTTCAGCGATTTGATCAGCAGCTCTTCTTCGGAGGCCTCGATCACCTCGATGGACTTGTGGCC
>SLCJ01000224.1 GCA_007125835.1 Verrucomicrobiales bacterium
AGCACCGAGAAGATGCAGGATGGAAATCCCATGACGTTTCCAGGCTCGTTCCAAGCGGTGACTGCGGCGCCGGTCGGCACCCACTCTGTGGCGGACAGTTTGCGGAAGTCCCACATATTATCGGAGCGCGAGATCATCACATCGGCCCAGGCGCGCATAAACTCGGCCAGCCCTGCGGGAGCGCGGTCGGGGTGGAGCTTGGCCATCTGGGTCAGTCCGATCACCGTGATCCGCTCACTCATGCGCTGTCCCTTGGTGAGGATCGGCTCGTTCCAGTCAAGATTGCTGATCATCCACTCGGTTTGATTATATGCCGCAGCGAAATACTGATCGGTCTCTGGCAGCAACTCCCGTTTGCCGACCTCATACATGAGCAGGTTGGGCAGGATTGAGTGGCCGGGAGGATTTTCGCCCTTCGTGGTCCCGATCTCGGTCTTGATCTCGAAGAGGTTGTGGTTCTCGGTGATGGTGTCGTATGGATAAGAATTCGTGATCTCGCCAACAGGCCACATCGAGCGCGCATATTCGAGGACGACATCGAAGTTTTGGCGCGGCAGCCATTGTTCGATCCATGGCCAGGAGTAAAGAAAGTGGGCGAGTTGCGACTTGAAGAACATGTGTTCGAGCTTTTGAGTGACAATCACATCCGCAGCCCAGTGCATCATCTTGACGACGTCCGGCGCGTCCTCGTCGTAGGGCAGGAGCGCACCCCACAAGCTGGCGTCCGCCGGCGCCTCATAGCTGATCTGGCTGGGCATGCGCTCGTAGGCGGAGGGGTTCGACATATACATGCGCGCCAGCGAATCAAGTTCGAAGGCAAAGTGGTGGTTGTCGCGCCACGCATACGAAGAATGGCGTGTCCCGCGGTGATCGCCGACGTAGTGGCGACTGTCGACCATGAAATCGACCGCCAACTGACTCGTTGCCCGTTCCAGCCACCAGGTGCCGATGCGGAAGGGCACGGAGGTGTCATCCCCGATCGTGACGACAAATTCGCTGTGGGACATCGGATTGAAATTGCTGAAATCGCCGATCGCACCGCTGACGATGTCCTCATAGCCGATCTCATCACTATCGACTTTACGCACTTGAAAAGGCACGCCGTCTTCAACATCAGGTGCCGTGAATCTCTTCGGGCGTCCCAGATTAAATCCACTCTGATTCAGAAAGATCATCGGCATCCCCAAGATGCTGTCATCGTGGTTGTCGTCGTGCACGTCCCTCAAAGAGGGTATGCCATCTCCCGAATACGGCCATATCATTACCTCTTTGATTCGCGCCCGCTCGCCCTGCGCCAAGGGTGCCACGATTCGCAGAGACGTCGTTTCGACCGTGATTTGATCATCGAAAGGAATCGACATGGCGATTCTATTGTTTTCGCTGAATACAGCGGAAGGGATCGTCACCCATTCACCGTTGCGCATGAATTCGACAGAGAATTCGCGGATGGGATCCTGGCGTCCCCACCCCATATACAAATGGATCCCGCCGACATGATGTTCTTCACTGAAGTTGATTTGAAGCCATTCAGAACCCGGGCCAGTTACCGAAACCCACCTCGAGGCATCGCTCACTTCGCCATCAATCGCCTTCGATGCCGGGTAACCCGGATGCTCTGAGCTTGCCGTGGCCCCGACGGGCCGCAAAGGACGCTGCTCCGCCGATGAATCAACAGCCATGGCGAACACCGTCAATGCGCAAGCCATCATCGCACTCGGTGAAGCAAAAAGGGAAATTGGGGAAAACATGCTGGCGGGGATACGTAAGCACCAGGCAAGGCCTTTCTCGAAAGCCGCTTTTATCAACTTGGGGGAAATGCGCAGTCGGGCTATGCACAACATCCCGCCACTGGGAAAACGGCGTGTCTCACGAGAGAAAACGCATGAAACCCCGCGCCATGACACGTTGCCGTTTTTCCGACCTGCTCGAATTATCTCATGGGATTTACGGTTCCAGAGCAACCCGGTAGAATCGCGCTGCGGCTGTGGAGTCCCGATCAAGCAGAAGAATCGTTTCCACCGCTGGGGCGGGGGCGGCAGGAAGACCGGCGGCGAGGATCTGCGACCAATCCACCAAGTCCTCGCTCGCGCGCACGGTGAAGGAAACGCCTGGCTGCGAAGGCCACGCGAGTGCAACTTTGCCATCTGGCAGGGAGCGAAAGTGCGCCCGGAAAAAATCGGCAGGATCAAGCGGATCGAGTCCGAGGCGCACTTCGGCCCCATCGGGCGTGCCATCGCCATCGGTGTCGGGATTATCGGCATCCGTCTCGCCTGGTTCGACCACACCATTTCGAGTTACATCCTCCTCCACATCGGGGAGGCCGTCGCCGTCGCTATCCACATCGGGGAGCCATGGGGTGAGCATGTGTCGGGGTGGATTGCCTTCCACATGGCGTTCCACGGGTGGCTGGTAGTTGTGCTCGCGCAGGCCGCGTGCCATCCGGCGGGCTAGCCGCATCAGGGTGACGTGATGCTCCGGATTGTTGGCGAGGTTGTTCTGTTCGCCAATGTCGGTGGGCAGGTGGTAAAGCTCGACCGTTTCATTCGGGTAGCGGTGGATCAGCTTCCACTCATTGGTGCGGAAGACGGAATAAAAGTCGTCGTGGCCATGGGTATGGGGAAAATGAAGCAGGAATTCCTGCGGGCGGTGGGTGCCGGGTGTGCCGCGAAGGTAAGGGGCAAGGTTGTGGCCGTCGATGGGCGCGGGAATCTCCAGCCCGGCGACAGCGAGCAGCGTCGGGTAAAGATCCCACACCGTAACAAGATCGTGCGCCACCCCGCCTTTGGCAATCGGGAAGGCTTGCTGGAAGGGGTTCGCCGGGTCGGGTTTTGCCCAGGCCATGAGCAGCGGGATGCGGGTGCCGCCGTCGTAGGGATAGCCTTTTTTCGCCCGGTAGGGGGCGGCGGGGCCCATCTGCCCCGCGCCAAACGGAATCGGTGCGTCGCCGCCATTGTCGCCAAGGTAGATGACCAGCGTGCTTTCAGCGACGCCCAGTTCCTCGAGCTTGGTGAGCTGGTCGCGCAGCGATTGGTCGCTGCCTTCGATGAGTGTGGCATAGGCGCGCTGGTTGCCGGAGAGTTCGGGATAGTTTGCTGTGAAGCGCGGATCCTCATGAAAGGGCGCGTGTGGTGCGAAGTGTGGATGGTAGGCGAAGAAGGGCACGCCATCGGTCACCGCCTCCTCGATCAGGCGGTTGCATTCGCGGGTGTGTGCTTCGGTCAGGAAAATGTCCTGGCCATGATAGGCCTCAAGGTGCGGCACTTGATGCACTCCACTGCCAAAGTTGGCGGTGCCGTAGTAGGATCCGGGCTGGCCGCTCCCGGTGCCGCCTATATTGATATCGAAGCCGATGCTGCGCGGATCGCCCACCGGGCCGCTGTTCGGGCCGAAGTGGGCCTTGCCCACGTGGATCGTCCGGTATCCGGCATAAGCCAGGCGGCGCGGCAGCAGCAGCGGGTTTTCCGGATCAACGCCCGCCATACGCCAATCGGGAGGGAAAAGGATGTCATACCCCTTGTCCGGCCCGGTGTCCTGGATATTCGACGGATGCGTCCAAGTGGTGACGTGGTGGCCCGTTGGATTGAGGCCTGTCATGATCGACGTGCGGGTGGGCGAACAGACAGCCGCCGCATGCGCATTGGTAAATTTCATTCCATTTGACGCCAGGGTTTCCATGCCTGGCGTGCGGTAGCGCTCGTTGAGCGGGTGCACGACGGGATTTCCCGCCTCGTCATACACAAACGGCACCGAGGTGTCCATGACACCCTGATCGTCGGTGAGGATGAGAAGGATGTTGGGGCGGGGAGGACCGACACCCACACGAAGGCTGGCGGTGCGCGTTTGTGTGCCAGAGGTCGCCGTCAGCGTGTAGGTGGTGGACTCCGTCGGAGTTACCTCCACACTCCCGCCCTCCACTTCTCCCACACCAGGCTCGATGGTCACCGTGTCCGCTTGATTCACTTCCCAAGTCAGCGTCGAGGAACTTCCAGGAGCGATGTAGTGTGGGTTGGCCCGAAAGGAGACGATTTCCACTTCAGGAAGCGGATCGCCTGCAATGATCGACAAGCCATTGACGGCCGACCTCGGCAGTGCCGCATTGCCCGTCAAGGTGAATGACGACCCGCTCAAGCCAGTGAATACCACGAAATTTCCGCCCTCCACAAACGCGCCCGCAAATGTCCCGTTGTCCTGAATGGTCCGCGTCTCCCCGCCCAGGGTGTAATTCATCGCGCGGCTGGTCGCATTCGAATCGCCATAGACGATGACATGGTAGTTGTCCGAGATGTTTTCCGGCAGGCCGGTCACCTCAAGTGATTCGCTCCCGCCCAGGCCGATCCACCCCTCCATCATTACATCGTCCTTGGTGCCCGAGGCCCAGGAATTTCCAGCCGTGCCCGCAAAGCCAAATGTCGAGGCAAAAGACGCATCCGACAACTCGCCATTGGAAAAATTCAACGAAACACCCGTGAGCGTGTGCGGGCCATCGCCAGTGCCCGGTGAAACAATGTTGTTCCACGTTTCCTCATCGGGGCGCACACGCTGCCCCTGGGCAAGAGGATTGGTCGCCGGCGACATCGCCGCTGAAGTGGCGGCCGTGGCATGCATCGCGATGTGGATGGCATCGCCACTCCCGGGTTCTCCCGGTTCCTCCGGCTCGCCCTGCTCAAACGAAATGACCAGGGCATTGAGGTTCCACTCGCCCGAAAGCTGGATCACCGCATCCTGCGGCGACTCACCGGTGGTGAATGTCCACGTGATTTCGCGGGCATTTTGCCCATTGGCATCGCCGGCGGCACTCCCGGTTACGGTTGTGCCAGCCACTGTTCCGGTGCCCACAAGAGCCGAGGACACCCCCTGCGTGGATCCGCCATACAGCAAGCCATACGTCCCATCCTGGCTCAGAAACGCATTGCCCCGCGCGCTGAGCAAGGCAATGCGGTAAGTCATCAACCCTTCAAGCCCGGTGAGCGTGATCGTGCTTGTAAACCCGCCAGACCCCGCGTTTGAGCTGCCCTGCCAAAGATTGCCGTATCCCTCTTCGTATCCGGCCACCCACCCGTCAACCACATCGCTGCCACCCGGCACATAGGTGGTGGTGCCCACCGGGCTGAAATTGCCCAAATTCCCGGTGAATCCAAATCCAGCACCCGTTCCGGCGATCTCCAAGCCTGTTGCCTCACCCTCAATATCCACCAAGGCCACAGGCCCGAACGAATTGACGAGACCGTCCGATACCAAATTGTTAAATGTGATACCCTCGGCAGGGGTGGCATTCACCATATTGCCGAAATTGACCACCACATCCGCCTCGTCGGCGGCGGCGAAGGAGAGAAATCCGATAAAGGCCAGAAGAGAAATCAGGGAGCGGTAAAGCATGTTCGTATGGGATTGTGATGGAATGTAGATGGAAAAACGGGCCCGGCAAATGTACATGCCGGACCCGCTTGAAAAACCTTCCCGCTCAGTGGCGGCAAGCGGCAAAATCCTCAACTGCGGCGGCGGCCCAGCAAGGCCAGCAAACCAAAGGCACCCAGCAAGGCCGTAGTTGGCTCCGGAATCGCCGTAAGCGCAATCCCGTCGAAAGTGGCATAGGCCCCGCTGCCGCCTTGAGTCTGCGCGAAGCCGCCGCTGGTTGTGCTGATCGCGGTGAGACCCGAAATCGACGTCAACGAGGTATGCGTCGTCCAGTCGTTGATCGTCAGCGTGCTGCTTCCGCTGGTGTTGTCGGTATCCCCGCTGAACACATGAGCACCGGTATTGCCCTCGAAGTTCGAGGTGAACAAGGCGATCGCGGCCGGGGCATTGAGCCCGAAGGCGGCGAACAACAACAGAACCAGGGATGTTTTTGTTTTCATATTCAACGTGTCAGGCTTTGGGTTGAGGTTGTTTTGAGGCTGAGCGACAGCCGCTGCCACACAGCCGCCGCAGTCCTGCATATCCTAAGAGCCTCAGTCGCTGGAGTGTGACACAGAATTCACACACGCCGACACTTTTTGCCGATCAACGCTCCCGGTCTGTGTGGTAGGAGTTCACGCGAGGCGGCCCCTTAATCCGGAAACACAGGTATTACCAACACGGCTGATACATTGTTCCGATGTATCGAGATTTCCTCCTGCTGGGGTTCCAGAGAAAAACTGAGCACATCAGAGCTGAAAACGCCAGAAAACTCGCCAAAACCGCGAGATCCCGTTTCCTCGGCCCCATCCGGGTGGCCGGCCGGCAGATTCGCTTCCGACGGGCTCTCAAGAATTTCCAGGAGAGAGCCGGAGCCATGCCGCCCATCATATACACGAACGGGCAGAAATCGCACACCATCCACGCGCGAATTGCGCAACAGCGAGACTCGATAGCCGATGGCACCTGTTTCCCGCATCCACTCGTGCATGCAGCGGAGCTCAACGACTACCCCATCGTCGGTCTGAAAATCCAGCCCTGCGGCGGCGGCCGTCACGCGCACACGTTCCCGCGCACCGTCTTCGAAATACGCGCCCACCAGATGGGTGCGATACAAGGCCGCCTCTCCGGATGCAGCCGACCCTGCTGAATAGAAATGCGAGCCCGCCCAGGCAAAGCGGAATGAGGCTCCTGGTGCCCGACCTTCGCCAACGGGGCGCGACTCCAGCAACCATCGCCCCCCCAAGGGGGCCGACTCCGCGATTCGGATCATCTCGTCCGGCCCCTGCACGAATGCCAGGCCCACCGGAACGCGCAAGCCGGCGACATACGCCCCCAACTCCGCATCCCGCTCCTCCGGCACCCAGTCTCCCTCGACGACCGTCAGCCCGCTCCCGGCTTCCAGTTCGCGGGCCCAGCCGACGCCCCCGGGCTGCTCGACGACAAACTTCACCCGTCCTTTGCGAACATCGACATCGAGAAGTTGGCCCGAGGCCTGGTTTCTCCCCGACTCATGCACATGCAGTCCGAAAGAAGTGCCCAGATTGGTCGCCCGGCCCAGCGGCGTGTCGATGCGAATCGATCCGTGTTTGAGTTCCGCCCAGACCCGGCCCCTATACAAGGAAAACCCACCGGCACGCCGCACCCGAAAAGCCGCCGGTGCCTCAATGGTGATTGTATCGCCCAACCTGGTGTGAAATTCGATGATCCCTCGGTCGAACTCGACCATTTCCCCCGCGCGGAGCCAAGCACCCACAGGCGGCCCCTCCCCATCCCCGAGCCCGTGCCGGGCCGCCACTTCCCACGAGCGCGGGGCATTCGCGCCCGAAGCAATCCAAACCACCGCCGCAAGAATCAGCACCGCAGCCGCAGCGGCAAAATACTTGATGAACCGGCCGGCCTTGGAGGACTCCTCCGTCGCAACCCCTCTGCGAGTTCGATGGCTGCTCAGGTTCCCGCCCTTGCCTTCGATCGGCTCCAAAACGTCCCGCACTCCACCCAGCTCATCGCCCAGGGCGGCATGGAGCATGCGCATTTTCACGAAGTAGCGCAGCGCCTCGGGATCGCGCGGAAGCCGGGCATTGAGGCGGGCCACTTCGTCGAGCCCGGCCTCCTGGTCCAGCACTCGCTGCACCAGCTCGCGGAATTCCGCGTCGGGTGTCTCGGTTCTGTCAGAGTTCACGTTCATTGCGATAG
>SLCJ01000412.1 GCA_007125835.1 Verrucomicrobiales bacterium
GTTCTCTCCGCAGCCATGCGCGAATCGGGCGAAATCCCCCCACAACGCTCCCATGCCCTCGCCCGCATCGCAAACACCGCCGCCGACCTCATTGCCGCCCACCTCGCGCCCATCGCCGTGCGCCCCGACCGCGCCCTCCCCGGAATGGTCGAACGTGCCTGCCGCCTCATCCGACGCAACGCACTGGTCGGCCCGGTGCGCCTCGGAGAAGTGGCCGACGAAATCGGCGTCAGCGCCGGGCACCTGTCCCGTGCCTTCCACCAACACACCGGCATGACTTTCAGCGAATATGTCACGCGCCTGCGTGTCGATCACGCCCGCGAGATGCTGCGCGACCCGCGTCGCGACATTTCCTCCATCGCTCTCGACTGCGGATTCGGCTCAATCTCCCAGTTCAACCGATCGTTCCGCACCGTGTGCGGGGCGACGCCGGTGCAGGTGCGGCGGCGGGAGACCGCCACCGCCAGCAGATCATGACTTCGATTGGCGGTTTTGTTTTTCTTTCTTCGCCCGGTCGACGAAAATCTGAATGTCGGCCTCCTTGGTGCCAAGCAGCTCCTGCGCCCGGATCAGGGCATTGCGGGTGGAAAGATTGGGGTTGCCCGGCGAGTGGACAAACAAATTATCCCGGCCAAGCCGATCCACCATGCCGCTGTTGAGCAGCACCGAATAGACGTTCTTGGTCACCCCCGAAATGATAAGGTGCCGCTGGTCCCTGCGCACCGCCCCGACCAGCTCATCGAGCGCCAACACACTGGTGGCGTCCAGGTTCCGGGCGTTGCGCAGCCGCAGGATAATCACCCGCAGGTTGGCATCCCGCATCGTCTGCTGGATCTGGTTTCTAAATAGATCAGCCGCCCCAAAAAACAAATCCCCCTCCACATGGACAATCGAGATCGCCGGGATGTTGCGGCTCTCGGCTTCGGCCAGCGCCCCCTCCTCGTTGAAGGCATACTCCACCAGCTCCGGATGCGCCGCCTTGCGAAGGTAGAGGATGATGGAAACCGCCACGCCGGCGAAAACGGCGATGTAGAGCGGCACGATCAAGGTGGCAGCGAGCGTAGCCAGGAGCGTGGCGGCATCGGACCGAGTCGCGCGAAGGCAGATGGCAAACTGGCGGAGGTTGAAGAGCTTGCATGCCATGGCGATCACCAGCGCCGCCAGTGCCGCCCGCGGAATCATTTCCACAAACGCCGCAAGCCCGAAAGCCAGCGCGAGGCAGAATAGCCCGTTAAAGATCATGCCAAGCCGCGAACGGATTCCCAGCGTCACCGCCATCGCGCTCCGTGTCAACGAGGTGGAAGATGGCATGCCCTGCGCGAAGGAGGCCACGAGGTTGGCCACGCCCACTCCATACAAGTCCTGATCCGGCGGCGTACGCGGACCCGCCTTGGCCGCCATGCCCTTGCCGGTCACCGTGGTTTCCAACGAGATGATGAAGGCAAGCGCGGCCGCCAAACCGAAAAGCATCGACACGTCGTCAAGCCACTGGGAGCCGAACTCAGGCAGGCGCAGCGCCAGATCTCCCACCTGCCAGCCGGCCACGCGCGGCAGCTCCTGGAACGGCTCCGACCAGCGGCCCAGGAGGGCTGCGGCTCCGGCCACCAGCGCCAGCGCAAGAATGAAGGCCGGCCAGCCGGGAAGCCACTTCCGCATCGCCGCATACATTCCCAGTGTCGCTGCCGCCGTCAGCAGCGCCGCCCAGGAGGATTCCGGCACCATCTCAACCAGGCGCACAACCGTGCTGGGAAGCGTCCTCGGCATGCCACCTTCCGGCAGCACCAGGCTGACAGCCAGCACGTCCTTGACCTGGTTGACAATGATCAGGATCGCCGCCCCGGTCAGATAGCCGACCATCACCGCTCGGCTGATATACTGCACCAGCTCGCCAAACCGGAATACCGCACCAAGAGTCAGGATCAGGCCGACCATCAAACATAGCAGTGGCATCAACTCCACCTGGCGTGCTCCCAGCTCCGGATAGGCGGCAAAAAAACTGAATGTGGTGAACGCCGTCGCCGTCGCCGGCCCCACTGAAATATGGCGGCTGCCGCAGAGAAACCCCGCCACCAGCGCCGCCATGGTGCCAGCCATGATCCCGTGGATCACCGGCAGACCCGCCACCAGGGCATACGCCATGCACTGGGGCACCGTGAGCAGCGCCAGGCTCGCTCCAGCACGCAGGTCCGCCGCCAGCCCCGGCAAGTCATAGCCTTTCCACCCCCGCAGCACGGGAAATGCGTCCACCGGATGCCGGTGGGCGGTGGCTTGGGCCGACTTCGCCCAACGCTTCAGCTTCCGACTTGCTGCCTTGATCATGGCTCGTTCATGGGCTCGGTGGCTCCCCTTCCAACACCACACCAAAAAAATCGCTCATCACCCGGCGGTATACCTCCCGCTTGAACGGCGGCAACCAGGAAAGCTGGAACTCATGCGGCGCAATCCAACGGAACCGCCGGAACTCCGGCTTGCCGGTGCGCAGGTCGATGTCGCGGTCCACCCCCAGAAAGCGGCACAGGAAATACGTCTGCTCCTGCCCCACATTGCGGCCGTAGCGGCGCATCGTGTCGGGAAACCGGTACCGATACCCCGGCTTGCTCATCACAATCTCAACCAACGAGGGGGCCACGCCAATCTCTTCCCGCATTTCACGCAGCAACGCCGCCTTCTTGTCCTCCCCCTCATCCACCCCGCCCTGGGGGAATTGCCACGCCCCGCGCTGGCGAATGCGCTCCGCAATGAGCAGGCGCCCCTCCCGATTGACCAGCAGGGCGGCCACATTTGGACGGTAGTATTCCTCTTCCTTGCTTGACTTTCGCTTGTCCACCTGTTTTGATTCACCCCAACCAACCCGGAATGCAACGGCGGATTTTCAAATTTCTGGTTTTTGCGCTCGCCGCCTGGCTCGTTTTCGGCTGGGGGGTGCCGCGTCTCTTCCCTGGCCACCAGCTCGCCAAGGCCGAGCGCGACGTGCTCACAGCCCTCGAGCGCGCCCGCCGCAGCCTGCTCGAAAAACGCCTCGACCCCGGCTATGCCGACCAGTGGGACCTCACCCGCTCCGAGGCCGTGGACAAGGCCATGGAAATGTCGCGCCAGTTTCTCACCGTGACCATCACCGCCACGCCCGTGGAAAACACCCGCGAGAGCACCGAGGCCACCCGCGTCGCTCACATCCGCCTCGAAGGCCGCGGCGGCGGGGCCGCCCCCGTCATCCTACGCCGCGTCAACGCGCTCGACGCGCCTTTCACATTTCACTGGACCCGCGACCCATGGAAACCCTGGAGCTGGCGCCTCACCCACGTCTCCAACGAAGAACTCAGACACCTCGGCCATTCCCCTTGACCCGGATTCCGCCTCATGGCGATTCACTGCCTGGACCGCCATGCAAGCGCAGCAGCGCCTGCTCCTCCGCCTCCGCATCAAAAAGAGGATTCGCCTCCTCCGGCACCGGCGCGCCCGTCTCCTCCCGCCAGGCGGCAAGCGTCGCGTGCAGTTCCTCTGCCTTGCCGGGCATCAATCGAGCCAGATTGCGACGCTCCCCCGGATCGTGCTCGAGATCGTAAAGCTCCAACGCCCCGTCCTCGAAATACTCGATCAATTTCCACCTGCCCTGACGGATCGCCGATCCGGGCCGCGTTCGGAACAACGGATCGCGGGATTCCGCATTGCCCTGCCGGAAGGGTTGAAGATACACCGGAAAATGCCAGAACAACGCCCGCTCGGGCGGCGGCCCGCCCGCACCCTTGAAGAGCGGCACCAGACTGATGCCGTCCAGCGGATGGTCCTCTGGCGCATCCACCCCGCCTGCCTCCAGAAACGTCGGCAAAAAATCCGTCCCGATCACCGGCACATCGCTGCGTGACCCCGGCTCAACGCGCTCCGGCCAGCGCACCACCATCGGCACGCGAATGCCCCCCTCGTAGTAGCTGCCCTTTTCCCCACGCAAGGGAGCCTGGCGCGAAATCTCATGAATGCCCCCGTTGTCCGATGTGAACAACACCAGCGTGCTCGCACTCAAGCCCAACTCGTCGAGCACATCGAGAATCCTCCCCACATTCTCATCCAAATGCGAGACCATCGCCGCATACACCGCGTGATCGTGAAGCGCCGAAGGCGTCCTCGCCTCGAAATACGCCACCCGCTCCTCCTTGGCCTGCAACGGCGTGTGCGGACTGTATAATTGCAACGACACGAAAAACGGACGTTCCGGGTCCCGCTCTTCGAGAAACCGGATCACCTCGCTTCCCAAGCGGTCGGTCAGATACTCCCCCTCCGGGCCATCGGGAAGCGAAGGCATCCCATACGGGGCGAAATACCCGGCCGGGGGGTGGCCATTCGGCCCGCCGCCTAGATTCACCTCGTAGCCGAAATCAAGAGGGTCATCGCTCACATGCCATTTTCCAAAATGCGCGGTGGCGTATCCCGCTTCTTGCAACATCGCAGCCATCGTCAGCGTTCCCACGGGGAGGTAGGGCGTATTTTCGGTGGGAATCAAGCGCCGGTGCTCCGGCCGCCCCCGATCCGAGCGCATCACGGTGAAAATCCTGTGCCGCGGAATGTGCCATCCGGTATACACCGACGCCCGGCTCGGCGCGCAGTTGGCCGCCGGTGCATACGCGTTGGAAAAAACCATCCCCTCCGATGCCAGGCGATCCAAATTCGGCGTCTCATAAAACGCGCTGCCCATGAACCCGGCATCCGCCCACCCCAAATCATCCGCGTTGATAAACAAAATGTTCGCCGGCCCAGCCTCCTCCCCCGCCGATCGAACATCCCCGGCCATCCAGAGACAACAGCCAATCATCCATGTAAATCGAATAATGGTACACATATCGCTAGCTTTCATGAAAAATCGAAACCCGCCCATGCCGGAAAGCACAGGGCAACGAGTTTGACTATCCTTACGCGCCCCCGACCGCCTTGTCTTTTCGATTTTGCGAATCAATCTTCCAAATCCACGACGCGAGTTTACCCCGCCGAGCAGATGCCTCGAGAGGGCTACATGAGACGAGGCACCGACCGATGTGCGGCGCAATTCCCGCGGGACACCCTGCCGCTGCGAAATCCCACTTGCTTCACGGGTCAAGGGGCGTTGGCCAGTGGACGGAAGGCTAAGGATGCATGAGTTTTGATCTTGCCCCTGCCAGCGCCTTGTGCTATCCGCCCCAGGACCTTCCCGCGCAAACCCACGAAGTCTCCGGTTTTTGCCCCACCGCTTTTCCCACCCTCCGCGTCGTCTCAATGACCATCCCGGGAGCCCGGCGGCACAAGCAATTCCCCTGCGACTCCCACACATCGCACACATCAATCCCATGAACCCGTCCGTTTATCCGCCCAAGGCTCCGACCCGCCGCCACCCCCCACGACGACGTATGCCCGTCCTCCTTCTTTTTGCAGCCGTCTCAACCGCTCTGTCAGCGGCCCCCGTGGCAGCCGATTCCATCGCGCCAGAAGAGGCCAAGTGCCCACCCGCCACCTCTTCCTGCGTGCCTGCGGTGAGCACATACTCCATCGTCGCGTTTGATCCGGATACAGGCGACCTCGGAGTCGCCGTGGCGAGCAAGGCGCTCGGGGTCGGCTCCATCGTCCCATGGGCGAAAGCCGGAGTCGGCGCGTTGGCCACCCAGTCCTATGCCAACACCTCATACGGCCCAAAGGGACTGCCGCTGTTAGCCGAGGGGCATTCCGCTGCCGATGTCGTCGCCAAGCTGACCTCGGCCGACGAAGGCCGCGCCCTGCGCCAACTCGGAATGGTGGACGCCAACGGCGAGGTCGGCGTGCACACCGGCGAGGATTGCCACGAATGGGCCGGGCACCGGACTGGCCAGCATTTTACCATCCAGGGCAACCTGCTGGCCGACGAAGCAGTGATCGACGACATGGAACAGGCCTTCCTGGCGGCCCGCAATTCGGGCGAAGGACAATTGCCGGACTGGTTGCTGGCCGCGCTGCGGGCGGGCGAGGATGCCGGCGGCGACGCCCGCGGCAAACAATCCGCCGCCCTGCTGGTCGTGCGCGATGGCGCAGGCTATGGAGGAAACGACCGCTTCGTCGACCTGCGCGTGGAAGACCACGCCGAACCGGTAAGCGAACTCACACGCCTACTGGAAATCCACAAATCCTTCTTCGCACCCAGCCACCGCCACACCCCCCAACGCTGAACCACCGCTCGCGCCCAAGAGCACACACCCCCCTTGTTCACCACACGCATCCGGCTAAGGCCTCCCCAACCAAGTAGGCCGCCCTCCTTCCCCAAAGGGGATATCATATAGGAAGCCCCCACTCTCCAGGGGGCTGGTGCATGATCTGGAGAAAGAAAAAGTTGCTTCCATCTCTCTCATTCACTTCCCCATTCCCACCACGACGAGAGAGTCGCTACTCCTTACGCAAGCGTGGTGGCGAGCCGAAGGGCGGGTGTAGAGTTGATGAACAACCCAAACCTGATGCAGGGGGTCGAATTTACTTCCCTTACCCACATCCGCAGCGGCGGCATACGAAGCCCGCGAACCCTGGCCGCATGAACGGAGCACCGCGGAGTCAAACCCGTACGCAGGGTGGTCTGGGACCCGTGGCTGGCCTAACGGTCAGTCACGGAGACCCGATTGGCCATCTGTTACAATTCATGTTCGGATACCGGGATGATCTTCATGAGCGACTTCTGCAATCCGATCTTCAGTGTCTTGTTGCCGTGGATCGGAATCACCACACGCTCAACCCTTCCTTCCATGGTGTAAATGTGATGGCTGCCATTCACTCTGGCAAAGACCCAACCCTTCTCTTCTGCGAGCTTGGCCATCCTCTTGCCTGTGACGGCCTTCATATCGCCAGTTCGAGGATCTGTTCATCAGTTGTGGAGGTCAATTCATCCTGTCCCGCAGCAAGCCATCCCTCAATTGCCTCACGTAAGTTCAATTCTAGTTCTTCCTTGGTCTCGCCCTGTGTGACGCATCCCGGCAAGGCTGGAACTTCTGCCCAATACCCTCCTTCTTCTGCGGCGCGTATGATCGCTTTGAATTTCATGGCGATATCCTACCGTCTATTTAGCGTGGAATAAAGACGAATTTCAGCCCAACGATGAGCGCGTGCACCACTAGCAGCGGGGGCGCGCGTCGATCATGGGGTTAGGATTTTAGTTACGGGAAGTCATCGAAACTGGACGGCTCGTAGTGGTTGTCACGGCGCGGCTTGTGTGTGCCCAGTATAGGTGTTATGTAAGTGGCGCGCAGGTCCCCTGTAGGAAAACCAGACATGAAAATGAAGAGACTGCCATCTGAAGCCAAGTCGGGAAGGGTGACCGACCCGGGGGAGGAAGGCCAGGTGGGGAGGGGACCGAAACACCGGAGATTGGTTTAATCAATGACGCATCCCATCGATCTTCCCTCATCCACGTTGGCGAAGAAGGTTCGCTGCTTCGTGGGAGGGGCCGACATCCTCAAGCGCTGAGGCATCTCGACCAAGGAGGGGTGATCCATCATCGCCCGAGGATGAGGAAGTAAATGGCATCGAGCGAAGCGCCTTCTCATTTTCCCTCTCATCCGTATCGGCGAA
>SLCJ01000334.1 GCA_007125835.1 Verrucomicrobiales bacterium
GACAGTGCCGCTGCCAGCCAAGGTCTGTCCCTCGGCCAGCGTCCAGCCACCGGTCACCGATGACACGTTGAATTCCGCTCCCGAGGCTACGGAAATCACCGCCGACTGGCTGATCGACCCGGAGGCGCCAAGAGCAAGCACACCGGCGGCGACGGTGGTGTTGCCGGTGTAGGTATTGGTGCCGGTGAGGGTGAGGGTGCCGCCGCCGACGGTCACCGAGCCACTTGCGCCGGATATGGCGCCTCCAAGCACGAGTTCACCGTCGCCGTCCTTGGTGAAGGCCTGATTGCGGGTGCCGCCGTCAGGATTCCATGTGAGTTGCGCCGTCACGGGTTCGACGTTGATCGTCGCAGCTCCGCTATCCATCCAGAGTGTTCGGGTGGTCGTTTCGCTGCCGGTGCCCGTGTAGCGGAATGTCGATCCGTTCTTGACCGCAAGGTAGCCGGTGCCGATGCCGGAGAGGGCGCTGACGCGGAGCGTGCCCTGCAGGACTTCGGTGCCGCCAGAATAGCTGTTGTTTCCACTCAGGGTGAGATCCTGGGTGCCGGTGCCGCTAATGCCGGTCGAGCCGATGTGAACTGAACCTGCGCCGGAAATCTCGTTTGCCACCGTTTGGGCATCGCTGCGCGAGAAGGTGAGGTGGCGACCGGAATTGATCACGACATTGGCGGTTCCTAGGGTGCCGCCGGTGCCTGCGGTGGTTGCCGTGCTGTCGCCGGTCACGCCGCCGACACGGACAAAGGTATCCACCGTGACGTTACCCGACATGGTGTTTTCCCCGGTTAGGATAAAGCCGAAATTACCGTTGGTCATCCCGCCGCCGGGGTCGGCAAAAGTGACATTGCCGTCGCCGGAAATTACGCCCTGAATCTTGTTCCAACGGTCGGCACCCGCAGCATTGTTGAGGATCTCGTTGGCGGAGCCGACCAACTGGATGTTGTTCGTCCAGGTCCAGTTGCCCTCAATCTGGGAGAGCTGGCCGGAGGAGGTGGCATCGCCGAGGATGATCTGGCCGGTGCCCATGGCGGTGGCTCCGTTGCGGATCGTCTGGAATTCGGAGCCGCCCTTGATGATGAGGTTGCCGCTGAAGTTGTTCCAGGAATTCGCGTCGTTGAAGCCGAGTCCGCTGCCGGTGTAGTTGAACAGTTTCACGCCGCCATCGAGGACGATGTCTCCAGCACCCGAGACACTGCGCATGCGGGCGCTGGATTTGTAGTCGAGCAGGCCGGTGCGGTTGAATTCAAGCGTTGCTCCGGCGGCCACGTTCACGGTTCCGAAACCAATGTTTCCAGTTGCTTCGCCGTTTCCGATCTGCAATCTGCCGGCACCGACGAATGTGTTTTGGTACGAATTCTCGCCACTGAGGATCTGGGTTCCAGCTCCGAGCTTTTCGAAATGAATGCTTCGTGTGCTGTTGTTGTTCTGCACGATCCGGCCCTGGAATTCATGAGTGCCGGAGGAATTGACCGAGATCGTCCTGTTGCCCGTGCTTCCCCAATCGCTGCGGAAATCACCCAAGCCTGTGAGTGAAGTCAGGGACATCTTCGGCTTTTCCGAGCCGTCGCCCCAGGCGTCCGTCATGATGAAATCGCCGCGGTTGGTGAGGGACTCGCCGGTATCGAGCGCAAAACTTCCGGTCTGGGAGAACGTGGCCCCGCCAAAGGCCAGCCAGTTGTTGGAGAATGCGCCCAATGCGCCCGTTCCGCCGCGCAATACAAGCGTGCCGGTGAAGCTGGTGGAAGCCATTCCGGTCCAGTTCCTGGTGGCGTTGCTGTCTATTGTGAGCGTGGTCGAACCGGAGAGCGGTCCGTTCAGATTGATATTGCCGGTGTTGTTGAATGTGAGACCTACGTTGTCACCTACGTTGAGACCCGAGGAGCCGATGGCGAGTGAATTGGCACCACCGATCACGACATCTCCACCTGGATCATCGATGCGCAGGCCGGCCCAGGTGAGATTGGCTCCGAGATTGACAGTGTTCGCACCCGAAACGGTGTTGTTCCAGACGGCCACATCGCCGGTTGCTGGCTGGGTGCCTGCTTCCCAACTCGATCCGAGGTTCAGATTGTCGGTGTTGTTGGCTTTGATCACGTCTGCCGCAATGGCCGATGACGAAAGTGCGACCACGGCAGGGAGCGAGGAGAGGAGGAAGCGGTTTGCTTTGGTTTTCATGGCGATGGATGGCGAGAGTGAAATTGCCCCTAGTGGCTGGCGAGGTCGTTGGGGCGTTCGGGGATGGATCTTCACGGTAAGCATACCGATCTGTCCTCCTTTCGACGAGGGCAGACTTGTGGTTTTGTTTGCCTACCAGTTTGCGGGAGGGTGGGTTCCGCGATGCGAGTGGCGGGCATCCCTGCGCGCCAGCAGCTACGAAGCTTTTTTCCCCAATCCAAAGCGGTGCGAAGCCCCGCAGTCAAAATTCGTCCCACAGAGAGCAAACCAAGATGTTCCGGATCAGGGCGCGGTCGGCGCGAGGAAATGCTTTTCCGGAACGGGCTGCTGCGGGATATCTGGGCCCCGCCAGTGCAATTTCAGGTGTGGAGTGGAGGAGGCGGAGTGGCGGGAGAAAATCCGGATGGGGTGCGGGCCGGCCTGCAGGTGGATTTCGCCTGAGGAGATTTCGTTGCCACCTGCGTATCCGCGGTCGGCGTCGATCAAACGGGCGTCGTGGAGGCGGACAAAAGCTCCGGTGTCGGTTTCCAAATGGAAGGTGTACGTGCCGTCGGTCGGCACATTGAGGTAGCCATGGGATGCGAGGCCGAAATTGCCGTCTGGGAGCGACTCCGGCATGCCGGGCGCAGCCATGGTGCCGTTGTTGTCGGGTTCAAGGCCGGTGAAAGCGGTCACCCAGGGAAAGTCCCCATGGTAGACACTGTAGGCGAGGCCGGGTTCAAGTGCGGCCGGGAGTTCGTCGGTCGCAAGGGCGGGGATCAACGGGTCGTCATACACCCGGGGGGCGCTGTCATAGGCGCGGCGGGTGCGCAATACGCGATCCTGGAAGTCCTGCTGCGAGGGCACGCCGGGACGCCCGGCCAGGTCGATGGTTTCCTGGGGGTCACGCGCCACATCATAGACCATGAAAGGCGTGTCGTAGCTGGTTACGTTGTAGCGCACGCCTTTGTAGCCATCGAGGAACAACACCTGCATGTGCCCGCGCTTGATGTGGCGCGAGGGATGAAAATCCCCGTAAGCCGGTGTGCGGACTGCTCCGCCATTGGTGTATTCCACGTACACCACGCCATCTTCTGCGGCATCGAGGCCGGTGAGGTCGGGCACAATCGACACGCCATCACTGACCGCCGGTGCCGGCACCCCGGCCAGCTCGACGAAGGTGTTCATCCAATCGTGGAATTGCGACGACCGGGTGCTTACCCTTCCGGCCGGGATTCCGCCGGGCCAGCGCACCAGTGTCGGCACGCGGATTCCGCCCTCCCAGAGGTCGCGCTTGATGCCATCCATGGGACCGTAACTGCGGAAGAAGCGCGGGTCCTGAGCGCCGATCTGGCCGCCACCGGCACCAGCCTCGTTGTGCGGTCCGTTGTCGGAGGTGAAAACCACGAGGGTGTTGTCGTCGAGATCCAGGTCGCGAAGCAGGTGGAATAAGTCTGCCATGGCGTCGTCGAGACGGCGCACCATCGTGGCGTGGCGCCTCGCGGTGTCCGGCCATTCCACCTCGGGAGTGGCGGGGTCGTTGTCATGATCCCATGTGGCATGGGCGTAGTCAGGGTGGATCCAAGAATCGATCTCACCGCCCGCCGTGTTGAGCATGGCTCCTGGCTCGCCGGCCCATTGCACGCCGCCGTGCAGGCCGCCACCCTCCGGATAGGGCATGCTGGGCACGTTGAGCTGGGCATGCGGCGCGGCATAACTCAGGTAGAGGAAAAACGGCTGTCCGGGTCGAGCTTCGACATGATCGGCAATCCATTTCTTGGCCCGGCCCGTGGCGAGGTCTGTTGAATAACATTTGTCGAGCTGATCGACGATGTTTTCGAAGCCCTCGTAGTAGGAGCGCCCGTGCTCTTTGGGATAGTGAAAATGCGCGTCGAGATGGGCGAGGTATCCCGAAAAGAAATCAAAACCCCTGTTTTGCGGATGGCCGGGATAGCCATCGCCTCCCTGCAATCCCCATTTGCCGATGACGGCCGTGGCGTAGCCAGCCTCCCGCAGCACCGACGCAAGGGTGTGGTTGTCGGCCAGCGCCTTGTCAAACTGGTTGTCCCGCACATTGGCATGCCCTTGATGCACACCAAGCAGTAGCGAAGCCCGCGACGGCGCGCATACGGGAGCCGGGACATAATGCCTGTCCATGCGCAGGCCCTCTGCCGCCATAGTATCCAGATTCGGGGTGGAGAATGCCGGCTGGTGTCGGTTGTTCTCGAACTCACGTGAGTTTTGAAAATACACTCCCACATCACCCCATCCGAGGTCGTCGACCAGAACGAAAATCAGATTCGGCTTCCTGGCGGCGGACGTCGCCACTGAGGAAATCGGTGCAAAGAAGATGGCCAGGGCCACGAGGACGAGCGGGGCGATGGAAAACGGGCGCATGAATCGGCGGGATGTGGCTCTCAAGGGCGAGACGGGAAGGTGACTGGTGAATGATGGCGTGAAGGTGGTCCAAACGCACCCAGCGGCGAACAGCTTTCACTGGCCACCGTCGGATCGCGAGAAGTATGCCATGAGTGAGGCAGAAAGATCGAGAAAAAAAGAGGGGAGGTTCTACGTTTAAAATAAACACAGATTTTGCTTTCCCTGCGGCGGTTTTCATGTTGAAATAGGCCTGCATGAAATCATTGTCACGCCAAACTCTGGCCGAGCAGGCCGAGGAGCAGATTGCGGTCGCCATTCTTTCAGGCGAGCTTTCGGGGAAGCTGCCGGGTCACCGCGAGCTTTGCCGGGTGTTTGGGATCAGCCGCACCTCGTTGGAGCCAGCGCTGGCAGCGTTGGTGGCGCGCGGGCTGCTTGTGTCACGGGGTCCGCGGCGCCGCTTCGAGGTGGCGGAATCGCCGCCTCGGGTCAGGGTGATGCCTACGGCCACGCGCCGTGCTCTGGTGCTTGAGCCGACCCTTGCCGGGCTGCCCACACCCGTGGCGAGGCGTGTGGTGGATGCCCTGCGGGCGCGATTGCAGGGCGGGGCCTGGCAGTTGCAGGAACATTATCTGGCGGTCGATCAGAGTCGAAAGAACGCCCGAAGATTCTCTGCGATCCTCAATGCCGAACAGCCTGATCTTGTGATCGTTGTCGGTGGACACGCCCATACCATTGAATGGTTCCGGCAGCGGGGCGTGCCTTTCCTATGTTTCGGCGGCGATACCAAAGGGCGCCCGGTCACCGCCGTCAACTACGACGCCGACAGTATGACCCACGACGCGCTGCGGCACCATTTGCAGGCTGGATGCCGGGATCCGTTCATCCCGCTGAGGGTTCGGACACCGGGGTTTGTGGAGCGGGTGCGTGGCGCGGTGGCGCAGGAACTGGAGGCGGCGGGCATCCGCTTCTCCGCAGAATGGCATACCCCCATCCTGCGCGAGAACAACCCGGACGCACTTCACGAAGTGGTGGACAGGAGATTCCAACGCCGCGTGCCGGACGCCTGGCTCTGTTTCGGGCACGACATGTTGATCGCGGCCATGGGCATCGCGGCGTGCCGGGGGATGCGCATGCCGCATGAGGTCGCGCTCACTCTCCTCGGCCCGCGCCAGGACCTGCCATGGCTGCCACCGTGGATCGGCGGATTCGACTTTCCCATTGCCCCCGTCGCCAGCCTCCTCGCCAAATGGCTCCATCAGGGAGAGCAAATGCGGGATGTCGGAATCACCCGTATTCGTCCCGTCTGGCAGCCCGGCGAATCTCCATCGGCCGGGTAGCGAGAACCAATGCCTTCCCATCCGGTCAAGGCACTTCGATGGTAGAAATCACGCCAGCGAGGAAATCGTCGCGCTCGTCGGCAGCCACGATCCCCTCGATGCGGTGCCGCAACACGGCGGGCAACACGCCTTTGACATCCTCGGGATAGACCGCAGCGCGCCCGGCGAGGAACGCACGTGCCTGGGCCATTCGCAGCAGACCCAGTGAAGCGCGCACGGAAACACAGGGCGCGCCCCGCGCCTGCCTGCGCACCTCTTCGCACAGACGCACCACATATTCGCGCACGGGTTCGGCCACCGCTACTGCCGCCACCTCCCGGCCGCACTCCAAAATCGACTCCGGGGACAGCTCGGAGCTGGGGGCGGTTTGGCCCGCTGCGGCGGCGAAACCCCGGTCAAGATGCAGGCCCAGCACGTCCAACTGGGTGCGCACATCCGGCAGGTTCATAGCGATGGAAACGAGAAATCGGTCGAGCTGGGGTTCCGGCAGCGGGAACGTGCCTGTCGGATAGGCATCGTTGCGCGTGGCCACGACCATGAAAGGCTCGCGCAGCCGGTGGGTGGTGCCATCCACGGTCACCTGGCCCTCGTTCATGCACTCCAGCAGCGCACTCTGCACCCGCGGGCTGGTGCGGTTAATTTCATCGGCCAGCAGCAGGTGCGTGAACACGGGCCCGGGAAGAAACCGGAAGGCACCCTTTCCCTGGTCATACAGATTGAAGCCGAGCACGTCGGCGGGCATCAAATCCGGGGTGAACTGCACGCGGCGGAACTCGCCGCCGAATGCCCAGGCCAGCGCCTGCGCTAGGGACGTTTTGCCGATTCCGGGAGGGCCTTCAATCAGCGCGTGCCCGCCCGCCAGCAGACACTCCAGCAGCAGATCCGCTGCCGGACCACTCCCCAACACCTCGCCACGCAGACGCGCGCCCAAATTCTCGATCATTTCCTTCACGCCCCCAGCCTTCACCCCGCACGCCGCCCCGCGCAAGCCAAAATCCCACCACATCCCGGCGATTTCCCACCAGAAGCGGCGGCACAAGCCAAATGCTGCCGCTAAAATATCGTAAAATATTGCCTGCCAGTAAAATATTGCCTGCCAGAATTTACTTGTGCCTAATATTGCCTAAAATATTGCCTGCCAGAATTTCTTTGAAATTTTCTGCGGGGATGCGATGGTTTTCAAGCTCAAGCCGAAACCCAAGCTAGAGAGGAAGAGTCTGACATGCCGAATTTGCGCCAGAATATTGTAACTGAGGGAGTTCCGCAGGTGTTCCACTGCGTGAGCCGCTGTGTGCGGCGGGCGTTTTTGTGCGGGGAGGATGCGTATTCCGGTCGCAGCTACGAGCACCGTCGGGGCTGGGTGAGGGATCGGTTGCGGGAGTTGAGCGAGCAATTTGCGGTGGATGTGTATGCCTACGCGGTGATGAGCAACCATCTGCATGTGGTGCTGCGCACGGATGCAGAGCGGGCAGGGGATTGGGGCGCGGAGGAGGTGGTGCTGCGGTGGCGGTCGATTTTTCCGGAGATGCGCGACGAGAACGGGGCTCCGCTGCTGCCTGTGGGCGAGGAGCTTGCGAGGCAGGCGGGGAATACGGAGGTGGTGGCCAAGTGGCGAGGTCGGCTGGCCAGTGTGAGCTGGTTGATGCGTTGTTTGAATGAGAAGATCGCGCGTCGGGCCAAC